>JAIESZ010000074.1 GCA_019745615.1 Burkholderiaceae bacterium | reverse complement strand
AAGGCCACGATAGTAAAAAGGGTACGCATAGTTCAAATTTTTGAGATGAGACATCCTAGCCGCCCTAACGGCAGCGGTGGCTGTGTCGGTCTGCTGCGGCGGGTGTTAGATTTTTTAAGTATGAATTAAGAGAAATATATTCTTTTGGGTTTTAAAGAGTGCGCCGCAGAATCAACCATATGGCAACCTTCCCTAGACTGCAAGCGTGACTTCCCGTACCTCCACCATCATCGTTCCGGGCTGGCGCGACTCAGGCCCCGGCCACTGGCAAACCCTGTGGGCGCAGCGCTTGGATGGTGCCTCGCGTGTGGTGCAAGACGACTGGATCACCCCATCGCGCACGGCGTGGGTCGGGCAACTAGAAAAAACCGTGCTGGCCGCACCGCATCCGGTGGTGCTGGTGGCACACAGCCTAGGCTGCATTGCCAGCATCCATATCGGGGCTGAAGCCGCAGCACGGGTGCGTGGGGCATTGTTGGTGGCCCCCGCCGACCCAGAACGGCGCGCCATCTTGAGCGATTTTGCCCCGGTGCCCTATGCGCCACTGCCCTACCGCAGCATTGTGGTGGCCAGCAGCAACGACCCTTACTGCCCGATTCGTTTGGCCGGTGCCTATGCCCGTGCTTGGGGTAGCGAGTTTGTTCGCCTGCAAAACGCGGGCCATATCAACATTGAGTCCGGTTATGGCGAGTGGCCGTTGGGTGTGGCCTTGTTGCAATCGCTCACCGGGGAGCTCGATTGGGGCGGTAGCTCTGCGGTATCCACTGCGTGTGGGTAAGCACTCTTTATATTCTTTTTGATAGATAAATTAACAAGAATATGTTCTTTTGGTTTTGAGGGTGGCTGCGGCAGAATCGGGTCATCTTGTCTGTTTTGTTTTTCTTGTGAGTGCAACCATGACCTCTTTCCAACTCAAGTCCCTTTTGGCGGCAGCCGCGCTGGCGGTCGGTGGCATGGCCTCGGCACAGACAACGCTGCTCAACGCCTCGTACGATGTAGCACGCGAGTTTTACAAAGACTACAACCCAGCCTTTGTGGCCCACTACAAAAAAACCACCGGCAAAGACGTCAAAATTGACCAAGCCCACGGTGGCTCCAGCGCCCAAGCGCGGGCCGTCAACGATGGTTTGGCCGCTGATGTCGTCACCATGAACACCACCACCGACATCGAGTTTTTGGCCGCCAATGGCGTCGTAGCCAAAGACTGGGCGAAAAAATTTCCGCACGATGCCTCGCCCACCACCTCCACCATGCTGTTTTTGGTGCGCAATGGCAACCCAAAAAACATCAAAGACTGGGACGACCTGACCAAGCCCGGCGTGCAAGTGATTGTGGTCAACCCCAAAACCGGCGGCAATGGCCGCTATGCCTATCTGGCTGCTTGGGGTGCCGTGCGTGAAAAGGGCGGCACCGATGCTCAAGCGGCGGAGTTTGTCAGCAAACTGTACAAAAACGTGCCGGTGCTGGGCAAAGGCGGGCGCGATGCCACGGCCATTTTCTTGCAACGCAACATTGGCGATGTGCTCATCACCTTTGAATCCGAAGTGCTGTCCATTGACCGCGAGTTTGGCGCAGGCAAGGTCGATGCCGTTTACCCATCCGCCAGCATCGTGGCTGAAAACCCAGTCGCGGTAGTCGAGCGCACGGTAGCCAAAAAGGGCACCGGCGATGTGGCTAAAGCCTATCTGAACTATCTGTACTCAGACGAAGCGCAAGAAATTGCCGCCAAGCACGCGCTGCGCCCCCGCTCTGAAGCGGTACTGAAAAAGCACGCTGCCACTTTCAAGCCGCTCAAGCAGTTCACGGTAGCCAAGTATTTTGGTTCCTTGGGTGAGGCGCAAAAAGTCCACTTTAACGACGGTGGCCAGTTCGACAAGCTCTACACGCCCGGCGCTAAGTAAGCTATGAACACTGCCACGTCTTCCGCACCGCTGGGTGCGGCGGGGGCTACTGCGCCCCGCCGTGCGTCTGGCAAAGCCAAACGGGTGTTGCCCGGCTTTGGCCTGACCCTCGGTTACACGCTGTTTTATTTGAGCATCATTGTGCTGATCCCGTTGTCGGCGCTGCTGTTCAAAACCTTCACCCTCACTTGGCCGCAGTTCTGGGAGGCCATCAGTTCGCCCCGCGTCGTGGCCTCTTACCAGCTCACCTTTGGTGCCTCGCTGCTGGCGGCACTGGTCAATCTGGTGTTTGGTTTGTTGATTGCTTGGGTGCTGGTGCGCTATCCGTTTCCGGGTAAAAAAATTGTCGATGCGCTGGTCGATTTGCCTTTTGCGCTGCCCACGGCGGTGGCCGGTATCTCTCTCACGGCGCTGCTGGCAGGCAATGGCTGGATTGACCAGTATCTGGAGCCGCTGGGTATCCAGTTGGCCTTCAAACCGGCGGGCATTGTGATTGCACTGATCTTTATTGGCCTGCCGTTTGTCGTGCGTACCGTGCAGCCCGTGCTCGAAGATGCAGAAAAAGAACTCGAAGAAGCCGCCACCAGTCTGGGTGCTACGCGCTGGCAGATTTTTTACAAAGTGATTTTGCCCACCGTGACCCCAGCGCTGATGACCGGCTTTGCCATGGCCTTTGCCCGTGCGGTAGGGGAATATGGTTCCGTGATCTTTATTGCAGGCAATATGCCCATGATCTCGGAGATCACGCCGCTCATCATCATCGGCAAGCTGGAGCAGTACGACTACGCCGGAGCCACTGCCGTGGCGGTGGTGATGCTGGTCATCTCGTTCACCTTGTTGCTCGTTATCAATGCGCTGCAAGCTTGGCAGCGCCGCCACGCCGGAGCCCCCGCATGAGTGCCGCCCCTACCCGTACCGTGCGCCGCGCCAAGGCAGGCACGACCGAAGCCGCTTGGGTGCGCTATACGCTCATCGGCGTGGCGCTGGCCTTTGTGCTGCTGTTTTTGGTGTTGCCGTTGGCGGCAGTGTTTACTGAGGCCCTGCGTAAAGGCTTTAGTGCCTATTTTGCGGGCCTGACCGAGCCGGATGCTTGGTCAGCTATTCAGCTCACTTTGATTGCAGCGGCCATTGCCCTGCCGCTCAATTTGGTGTTTGGCGTCGCGGCGGCTTGGTGCATTGCCAAGTACGAATTCAAAGGTAAGGCGTTTTTAACCACGCTGGTCGATTTGCCCTTTTCAGTGTCCCCGGTGGTGGCAGGGTTGGTGTATGTGCTGATGTTTGGTGCCCAAGGCTGGATTGGCCCGTGGCTGCAAGAGCACGATATCAAAATCATCTTTGCGGTGCCGGGCATTGTGTTGGCGACCATCTTTGTCACCTTCCCGTTCATTGCCCGCGAGTTGATCCCGCTGATGCAGGCCCAAGGCAACGATGAAGAGCAAGCCGCTATCGTGCTGGGCGCTACGGGTTGGCAAACCTTTTGGTATGTCACCCTGCCCAACATCAAATGGGGGCTGCTGTATGGCGTGATTTTGTGCAATGCCCGTGCCATGGGCGAGTTTGGCGCAGTCTCGGTGGTCTCAGGCCATATCCGGGGCCAGACCAACACCCTGCCTTTGCATGTTGAAATTTTGTACAACGAGTACCAATCGGTAGCGGCCTTTGCTGCGGCCTCGCTGCTGGCGCTGCTGGCGTTGATTACCTTGGTCATCAAGTCCGTGGCCGAATGGCGCAACGAGCA
Organism: Burkholderiaceae bacterium; assembly: GCA_019745615.1. Taxonomy (GTDB): domain Bacteria; phylum Pseudomonadota; class Gammaproteobacteria; order Burkholderiales; family Burkholderiaceae_C; genus Simplicispira. The sequence continues at coordinate 5,116 of JAIESZ010000074.1, read as the reverse complement.
GGCCATGAAAGCAGCGGCAGAACTGCCCCCTGAGCGGCCCACACCGGCCACAGCCCCGACGGCGCGCTGAAAGAGAACCCACCATGAGCATTGAAATCCGCAATATCAGCAAGCAGTTTGGCACCTTTCAGGCCCTGCGCGACGTCAGCCTAGACATTGAGTCCGGCGAGTTGATCGCCCTGCTGGGGCCATCGGGCTGCGGCAAAACTACCTTGCTGCGCATCATTGCTGGGCTAGAGACGCCCGATGTCGGCACCATCCATTTTTCGGGGGAAGACACCACCGATGTCCATGTGCGCGACCGGGGCGTGGGCTTTGTGTTTCAGCACTATGCGCTGTTTCGCCACATGACAGTGTTTGAGAACGTCGCCTTTGGCCTGCGCGTCAAGCCACGCAACGAACGCCCCAGCGAGGCGCAGATCAAGAAAAAAGTCACTGATCTGCTCAAACTGGTGCAACTCGATTGGATTGCTGACCGCTACCCCTCGCAGCTCTCTGGCGGCCAACGCCAGCGTATTGCTCTGGCCCGTGCTTTGGCCGTAGAACCCAAGGTGCTGCTGCTCGATGAGCCTTTTGGTGCGCTTGATGCCAAGGTGCGCAAAGAATTGCGCCGCTGGCTGCGCCGCCTGCACGATGAGTTGCACGTCACCAGCATCTTTGTGACGCACGACCAAGAAGAAGCGCTAGAAGTAGCCGACCGGGTGGTGGTGATTAACCAAGGCAAAATCGAACAAAGTGGCTCGCCGCAAGAAGTCTGGGAGCACCCCGCCAGCCCGTTTGTCTATGGCTTTTTGGGCGATGTGAACCTGTTTCATGGCCGCGCCCATGAGGGGCTGGTGCATTTGGAAGGCATGGAACTCGATTCACCAGAGCACAGCGCTGCGCAAAATGCCAAGGCGTTTGCCTATGTGCGGCCACACGATTTGGATGTGGAGCGTTACGCCGCTGGCGCTGGGCTGGATGCGCAGGGCCGCCCACGGGGCATTGTGGCGCAACTGAGCCGGGCCATTGTCGTCGGGCCGATTGCCCGGCTGGAACTTATTCCGGTGGACGATGCCAAACCCGCAGACAATGCAGCCCCCGAAGCATTGATTGAAGCGCAAATCCCAGCGCAACAGTTCAAAGAGATGGGCCTGCGTGAAGGCGAGACGTTGGTGGTCACACCCCGGCGGGCGCGTGTTTTTCTAGACCAAGCTGCCAATATCTGAGTTTGCTGCCATGCTGGGTGGCCCGGTGGCAGCCACTAAAGGATGGATATGGTATTGAATTGCTTGGCTGGGCTTTCCCGCCGTGTGCTGGCGCTGACAGCGGCCACCTGTGTGGCTATGCTCGCCTTTGGCGCTTATTTGCAGCATGGCTTAGGGCTGGAGCCTTGCCCGATGTGCATCGTGCAACGTTATGCACTGCTGCTGGTGGCTATCACCACCGGCATCGCCAGCTTGCGCGATGGCCGAGGCTGGCAGATGGGCTGGTCAGTGGCGGGTTTGCTGGCCGCTGATTTTGGAGCCTTTACCGCTGCGCGCCAAAGCTGGCTGCAATGGTATCCCCCCGAAGTTGCCACCTGTGGCCGCGACTTTTACGGCATGATCGAAAACTACCCGATCAGCCGCGCCCTGCCGATGATTTTCCGAGGCTCCGGCGATTGCACCGCCATTGACTGGACTTTTCTGGGTGGCTCGATTGCCAACTGGTCGTTTGTGGCTTTTGCCAGCTTCAGCTTGGTATTGACGGCGCTGCTCGTGGCCTTGCTGCGCCGGGGCCAGCAGCAGTTTTGAGCTGTTTACGCATGATGCTCTCGACGCCCCAAGCCTTCAGCGATGAAAGTGAGCACCAGCGCATTAAGCGAAACTCCCTCGGCCTTCGCACGGGTGGCAAGTTGCGCGTGTGTTGTTTTTGGCACGCGGGCGACGAACTTGCCGGAGGCTACACCGCCACTGTTGGGTGCGGGCACGGGAAACCCCTTCGCTTCTAGTGCAGTGATAGTGCTTGCCAACGCGTCGTGGCCGTTGGTGATGGCCTCCTCGATCGTCTCGCCATCAGAGATGCACTCGGAAAAATCTGGGTACGAAATCAAAAAACCGCCGCCCTCGGCGACCGTCAAGGGGCGAATCTCGAAGGGGTAATCGTCTAGGTTTCTCATGGTTCACGCTCCACTGACCAGGGCCACAAACTTTTTCACATAAATTGGCTTCACCGGGCGATGCGCTGGCACTGGCAGAGTCTTGCCGTCCGCGCGGATGAACACGCAGTGGCTGGAGCCTTCGTGTCGCCAGTCAAGGCCACGCTGGCGCGCCACTGTCTGAAGTTGCTCAATGCGCCAATCCAGCGGATTGCGCTGCATGGCTTCGAGAAGTTTGGTAGCAGTGTTCACGGGAGAAACGATACTACCTGTAACATTATAAGTCAATGTGAGTTTGACATCGTCACCTAGCGGAATAAGGTAAGCGACAGCTGGAGGCTGTCGGCTTGAGCTCAGGGTTAGCACTAGCATCTAGATACCAATAATTAGAACCTGACCCCATTTTTCATATTTGTGAATGGCGTCCAGCCATTGCTTTAATGATTTGAGTGTTTGCAATTCTTCACGGGTTGGGCGCGGCACATGGGTGGCTACTAGAAATTGCCAGTGACTTTCAGAATGCTCAGGTGCCTCACTGATCGCTACCGCAACACCTTCATCGAACCACTGCGGCATGAGCTTCCATGCAAAGAAGGTTAAGCGGGTGCTCATTTCGGCATGCGACCATTCGTGTGCGAGAAAATGCCAGTTCAGCGCACGCGGTGAAAGCAGGATGTGTTTTCCGTAGACCTTCGCCAAGGAACCCCGCCCACCACCGAAGGATTCGTAACACTCTTCAGTAATGCAGGCGTTGACTGTTGGGCGTGAAGCCACACCACCGTAAGCCATACGTATGGCACCTTCTGCTTTTTCCATAGATTCACGCAGCCTGATGCGCGTTGCCTTGTCTGCACCAGCCTCGACGTAGATGCTTAGGGTAACGGGCGTTAAACCAAAACTCTCCGGCGCAAGAAGTTTTTCTCCTTGAAGGATGCTGCATCCGCTGATCGTGATTACCGACAGCATTAGACTAAGCAGTTTCAAGTAGCGCATGGTTCTGAGACGGCTAACGGGATGCCGCTAACCGGCGCTGGAAAGCGTCCGGTTGAGCGAATTGTTAGGGCGCACTGCGTGTCATCTGTGAGAGCATCCCTGAAATCTCAACGATAGAATCACCTTGCCAAACGAAAATATGTGCTGCTTCGCCGTAATGCCGCTTAATATCAATGGCAAGTGCAAGCTTGTATGCAGAATAGCTGTCCCAGTCTGGTTCAGGTTGATCAGTGCCTGGCCAATATGATTCATACCAGTCAGACAAGTAATCACAGCGATCCAGCAAATACTTAGGTAGGTCGAAGGAGTGGTGATCGCGACTGGCCCATCCAACATTACGGGGAACCCACAATGAGGAGCTTCCCCAGTCATTGTCTATAAGTAACTGCATAGCCAACTGCATTCCCTAACGTTTGAGATGAGAGGCATGACCCGGCTTGCTGGGGCATGTCCTCTCGATTGAAGGGTTAGGCGTCGGGTGGCCGAACAACAATTGCGGCAGTTGAAGCGACTGGCGATCAGGGCCAAGCAAATGCGAAAGCCGCGTTCAGCTCTGCAATCCACGCGCTCTGGCGGGCAGCGTCATTCCTGCATTTGATGCCTTTCAGGCGTTCAAGTGCCTCAAAGAACCCTTGGCCAGGTTGCTGGCTTAGTTTGTCCTTCTTGATGACTACGGAAGTTCTGAAAGGTCGCTTCTTTTGAGCGTCTTCTTGGTCGAGAGCCTCAAAGATTCTGGAAAGTGGGTGCGAGTTCCATGCTCCATCCAGTGGAGGTAGAGAAGGGAATGCAGTGATGACATCTTGATAGGTGACCGGCTTCCCGGACTTGGCGGTTGCTTCGAGGAATGAACCAACATTCATGATGTAAACCTTTCGCTAGTTTTCGGGGAGCAAGGTACGACTTATCGCGTGCGACGCCTAACGAACTAAAGTAACCGGCGGCTAAAAGCCGTCCGTGTTGACTGAAATGTTAGGCATCTCAGCGCTCTGAGTCGATATTGAACCAAGGGCGCCAAGTCCCGACCAAACGATCTTCTTCGAAGAAACGCTCCGCGATGGCATTTTCTGTAAAGTCGGTTCGATAGGAAAAACCCACTGACGTTGCGATGAGTGCGAGTGGATCATTCTCATTAGGGAATATGTGCTCAACTCCCCAACGCAATTGACACGAAGTGGTATTTGGCTCAGCCTTGTGATTTTCAGGATGCGCTGCATGTAAACGCCCAGACGAACCGCGTTTGAGATGCTGGGAGAATCGTTTACGGATGTTAGTGGATTTACCTACATAAAGGCACGGATAGACCAGATCAGTTGGCCACCAGTCCCTGTACTCAACTTCGACTTGCTGATCGCCAGGTCCCTTCAGAACGAGCTGGCGATTCGAGTTCAGCAGGGTTTTACGATCACCAATCCACCAGAAGGCGTATACGCCCGGATCTTCGGGAAGCGAAATTCTGTTGTTAGTAACGATAACTTGTACGGAGCGAATACTGGTCTTTTGATGCATGGATTTCCCTAACTAGGATTAGACGACTGCCCCATGCTGGATGACAGTCGGATAAAATTGCGCCATCCTACCCCATCCATAGGGAAGCGCCAATAGCCAGCCGTTGAGGCAAACCTAAATTTTTGCGGATGCCTGCCTCGCCCCACATCCCCAACACCGATGCCTCGCTCCAGCCCAAACGGCTGGAGCGTATGCGTATTCACCTGCGCATGCAGCATTACAGCATCCGCACCGAGCAAGCCTGTGTGGATTGGGTGTGGCGTTTCATTTTGTTTCAAAATAAACGGCATCCATAGGAAATGAGCGCAGGCCAAGGCGGCACTTTTGCGCCGCTCAGAGCTTTTTCACCAGCACTTGGCTGCGCCGATCCCAGTTGTATTTGCGCTTGCGCGCTTCGGGCAGCCAGTCCGGGTCTACATTTTGAAAACCGCGTTTGATAAACCAGTGCATGGTGCGCGTGGTCAGCACAAAAATGCTGCTCAAACCCATAGCGCGGGC
>JAIESZ010000091.1 GCA_019745615.1 Burkholderiaceae bacterium | reverse complement strand
AGCAGCATCCAGCCGCGTACCGATGCAGGCAGCGCCTCGACCGGAAAGAAAATGGGACTCAAAAACATCAGCGCGCTCACTGCCATGCCCAGCAATTGGCCCACATCACGCACATAGGTGCCGATACCACTGAGCAGCCAGCCCAGCCCCAGCACCAGCGGCAACAAGGGCAACCACACCAGCGGCAGCGCCAGCGCCGTCAGCGGCAAACCGCCGTTGAGCACAGCGGTACAAGCCAGTAGCAACACCCCCGACACCCCTCGCCCCGCTGCCGCACTAGTGGCATTGACCCAAGGCAAGATCTCTAGTGGAAACACCACTTTTTTGACCAGATGCGGCTGCTCTAGCACCAAGCCCGGTGCCCGATTGACGCACTCGGCAAAAAAGTTAAACACCGCTAGCCCGGCATAAATGCGCAAGGCAAAGGCCAGATTGCTCTCCTCTAGCCCATACCAGCGCACCCGCATAATGTGCCTAAACACCAAGGTATAAATGCCTAGCATCAGCAAGGGTGTGAGTACCATCCACAACAAGCCCAGCCACGACTGGCGGTAGCGGGCATGGACTTCGCGCCCAGCCAGTTGTGCAATCAGGCTGCGGTGGTGCCAAGGCCAGACAGAAAGCAGCAGAAAATTCAAGCAATCACCATGTTAAAAAACCGCAGACCGGGCAAGCTCACGCCTTGGGCGGATCGGCCCGACCTTCGGCAATATCTTTGAGTAAAACCGGTTGTGTGAGGCGCAGCGCCGTGCCTTCGCGCACTAGCACCTTGTGCAAAAACAGTAACTGAAATGCCCTGGTCACCGTCTCGCGGCTGGCGTTAATCATGATGGCCAGCTCTTGGTGGGTGGGTGGCTGTTCAATCTCGGCCACGCCATCGACCATGCGCTGGGGCAATTGTAAGATCAACACACACAGGCGCTGGAACGGGTTGGGCAACCCCAGCAGCGTGCGCTGCGCCATCACGGTGCGCACCCGATGCGCCAGCCGCACCATCACCGCTTGGGCCAAGGCTGGGTGGCCCAAAATCAACTCGCGGGCCGCGCCCGCATCCAGAAATGCCACGGTGGATTTGACCGCTGCCACGACAAACTCGGACGGTGGCTGTCCATCGACCAGTGACAGCTCGCCAAAGTAGTCCCCTGGATCGACAAAGTACATCCCTACGCTGCGGCCATCGACCGTAAAGTCCACCCCCTGCAAGCGGCCATCGACCAAAAAACCCAGCTCTTGCACCGGGCTGTCTTTGCTCATGACCATGCCACGGCGGGCAAACTGGCGCAAATTCATGCGCGCAGACAAAGGCTCCAGCGCCTCGCGGGGCAAGGGCTGGAGCAGGGTAAACTGCGATAACAGCTGGAGAGAAACCGGCATGGATGGTGGTATAAAAACGCAGTATGGCCCAAGCACACCACTTTTTGGCTTGGCTTTGTACTCTGTGTGTGATGGCGCTCACACGGCTTTACAGCGTCTTTGCATGAAAATCAAGCCAGTCTCTAAAAATAGGGGCTGAAAGGTCGTTTTCCATGCAATACCCTCTTTTTTGGTCCGCACATGCTGTGCTTGCCGCCAGTTGCCTTGGGGCAGGTGCGCCAGTGTGGGCGCAAGCCCCAGCCATTGTGGGTGAGGCCACGATGGTGATTGGTATGGCCAGTGTGTTGGGCAGCGATGGCAGCCAGCGCCCGCTAGAGCGGGGCACGGCCATCCGTGTGGGTGATCGTATCGACACCCCCGAAGGCGGCCATGTGCTGCTGCGCTTTGTGGATGGTGGCCGCCTGAGCGTGCGCCCGGCCAGCCGTTTGCACATTGACAGCTACAGCCACTCTGCCAGCCAACCTGAGCAGGGTGCCATCAAGTTGCGCTTAGATGAGGGCGTGGTGCGTTCTATCACCGGTGCTTGGGGTGAGGCCGCCCGCGAGCGCTTTCGCCTCAACACCCCCGTGGCGGCTATTGGTGTCAAGGGCACCGATTTTGTGGTGCGCTCCCATGCTGACACCACCGCTGCCACGGTATATACCGGTGCTATTACCTTGGCCCCGCTATTGGGCGAGTGTGGCACCAGTGTTGGCCCCTGCCTGAACGGCAGTGAGAAACTTCTCACCGCAGATATGAAAGGCCAAATGCTAGAGCTGGCCCGCAGCCAAAGCGTGCCGATGCTCGTGGCCAGTAGTGGCTATGGAGCTAAAATTCCACGCCACCTTGAAGCACCACCAGAAGTGCTGGCCCGTGCACCCCATGCCATAGACAACGTCTCCCCCGAAACCACCAGCGCCAAAAGCCTAGCTAACGAAACTTTAGGCACCGCTGTGGCTGCGTACGTCCCGCCGCCCCCGCCACCCCCTCCACCACCGCCCCCTCCACCACCGCCGCCCGCACCAGCTCCCGGGCCTGCACCGGGCCCCGTGTTGCCCGTTGTGCCCCCGCCAGCCCCTGAGCCGCCCCCGGTGGTGTTGCCCCCCCAAGTAACCCTCTTGAGCTGGGTACGCTATGGCTGGGTAGCCCAACCCGATAGCGACACCTTCACGATTCGTTTAAATGAGGCCTTAGTGGCTGGGCTGCAAAAAGTGGTGGGTAATAGCAATTACGTGTTGTACCAACGTCCTAGTGGCACTGAGGCCATCGCCTCTGCCCAGCCACTGGCCGACCCTGTCGTTAGTTTTCGTTTAGCCGATGCCAGTGCCCATCTATGGCGCAATGCGTTTCGGCCCGCCGAAGACGTCAGCGTGCGCGCTGGGGCACTCACGGTCGATTTCAGCCGCAGCAATTTCTCCACCCTTCTTAGCCTCAGTAGCCCCAGTATTGGTGTCGAGCAGATCAGCGCTGGTGGTGCCATTTTGCCCAATGGGGTGATGCGTGCAGACAATGGCAACGCCAGTTTGTTTGGTGCCATCACTCCTGATGGACGCGAGGCTGGCTATGCCTTTGAAAAGGCCATCAGTTCCGGCCTTTTGCGTGGCGTCACGCTCTGGGGGCGCTAAGTGGGTTGTATGCAGCAGTTGCGCCGCCACGGCGTGTTTTTAGGTGGGCTGGCGCTGGCCGGGCTCACTTTGCTGGCCTTGCAACTGCTAGTGGGGCCCTGGTTGTCTGCGCTAGAAGAGCGCACTGGAGACTGGGCCTGGGCCTTAACCGCCGAGCGCACCCAAGAGCGTCGCCTTGTGGTGGTGGATATTGATGAGCGCAGCCTGTCTGAACTAGGCCCTTGGCCGTGGCAGCGCTCCACCTTGGCGCGTTTGCTAGAGCAACTGGCCCGATTGGGTGCGCGCCAACAAATCCTCGATATTGTTTTTGCCGACACCCGCCCCGATGATGCACATTTGGCCCGCACGCTCGTCCAATACCAGCCCGTATTGGCCCAAGTATTTGCGCTAGAACAAGGCGGCACCCCTTCGGTAGGCAAGCTGGCCGGTGCCCTGTCTTGGCCTACCTGCCCCGCACCTTTTGGTCAAGCCCAAGGCTACTTGGCCAGTGTCCCCAGCGTGTTGCCTGACGCCAGCGGCCCGCCGCTGATGGCTGGGCATATCACCCCGCGTATCGCCAGTGATGGCGTCATGCGCCACCAGCCCGCCATCATTTGCATGGGCAGCCGGGCTTATCCAGCGCTGGCGCTGGCCGCCCTCATGCAGGCCGGTCAAGACACCCATCTCACCCTAGAACGCGGCCATTGGCTCCAAGCTCCTTGGCTGCTCAGTGGCAATGCTGTGCTAGGCACGGTGCCGCTCAACGATAGAGGTGATTTCCGCATTCCGTGGCGTTTGCACCCGGACAGCTTTATCAGTCTCTCGGCTTCTGATGTCATTGCTGGACGCGTTCCACCCCAGTTGGTTGCGGGTGCTTGGGTGTTGGTAGGTAGCAGCGCCTTTGGCCTCAACGACACCATTGCCACTCCTTTTGGCGGTGCCGCCTCTGGCCTACAGGCCCATGCCCAAACCATCACCGCCTTGTTAGATGGTCGCATGTCGGTCACGCCCCGCGCTGCACCGTGGTTGCAGGCACTGGCAGCACTGTGCGCCTTAGCCTTGCTGTATGCCTTAGTGCCTCCAGTGGCTACTACTGCCACAGCTACCCCAGAGCCAGCGCGCCTAGCCACCCGCTTGCAACGCTTGCCCCCCTACCTGCTGCCGCTGGCTGGCGTGGGGCTGGCCTTGTTGCTGTGGCTGTTGCATGGCCTGTTGCAGGCACTGGCTGGGGTGTGGCTGGGCTGGACGGCCCCAGTGCTGTTCACGGTGCTGGCTGGCATTTACATCGGCGTGCTAGAACATGCCCGCAGCCGTATAGACCGCGATCGCCTCTATGCCCATCTTTCGAGTTACCTGCCTGCCCCAGTGGCAGCAGCGCTGGCGCTGCAACGCCCCTCCAGCGCCATTGAGGCCCAAACGCGCCAAGTCAGCGTGCTGTTTGCCGACATCCGCAACTTTTCTGCCTACTGTGAGGCCCGTCCCCCTGAAGAATCCGCCGCCGTGCTCCATGCCTTTTTTGCTGCTGCCACCCGCGTCGTGCAGGCCCACGGCGGTGTGATTGAGGCGTTTCAAGGAGACGCTATCATTGCCGTTTGGAACGGCGAGCTACACCACAGTGCCAGCGCCCTGCGCACCCACCATGCCCTGCAAGCCCTTCATGCTGCCATTGACCTCTTGCACGCCGTACAAGGCGTGCTGCCCGACCCTGCCCCTGCCGGGCTTGAACCCTTGAGCTTGGGTGTGGGCGTCGAAACTGGCCCCGCCATGGCCGGCTCTTTTGGCTTGGCCAGCCGCCGCACCCATATGGTCATGGGGCGTACCGTTACCATCGCCAGCCGCCTAGTGCAAATGACCGCCGACCTGTCTCACCCCATTTTGGTGGGTGAAGGCTTGGCTGCCCAAGTGGGCGGCGTCGGCCTTGAGTCTCTGGGCACCTTTTTGCTCGATGGCATGCGGGTGCCCCACCACATCTACGCCCACCCCCTAGATGCAGCAGCGCATAGCCACTAGCGCAACGGTGGGCCTTGTCCAAGCGTTGTGGTGGGTGTTGGCGGCTACCGCCATGCCGGCCTATGCCCAGTCCCCCATTAACTGCCACAGCCCAGAGTTGCTCGTGCTAGAGGCAGACGCTCTGGGCAGCCACCTAGAGCACTGCCAAAAAGACCCGGCTTACCTTGCCCGCCTAGGCCAACTCTACAACCAGCAACAGCACTACGCCCAAGCTGCCGAGCACCTAGAGCGCGCCCTCCTGCTAGAGCCAGACAACCCTAACACCCAGCTAGACTACGCCATCGCACTGGCTGGCAGCGGCGATATCGCCTCGGCACTGCATCTGGTGCAGGCTCTACAACAGCACCCTGATCTGCCCGCCTCACTGCGTTTGGGCCTACTCCATACCAGCCGCCAGTGGGCCAACAATGCTACAGAGGCGCAAATTGCACCCCGCCAAGCCACCCGCATGAGTGCCGGTGTGCGCGTGGGTTACGACAACAATTTGCTCGGTAGTCCCCGATTAAGCAGCCTTGCCCTCACCCTGCCCACCGAAACCATCACTTTGCCGGTGGATCAGTCCAACCACCCGCGTTCTGGCACCTTTGCTCGTACTGATTTGCACCTGCACCATTTGCGCTTGCAGCCCGATGGCAGTCGCTGGGCAGTAGAGGCCAGCGCTTTGCAACGCAACAGCCCCGGCCTGAACGCTGCCAATAGCACACAAGCCGAGCTACAGCTCGAATATATCCAGCCTGCACCCGGCTACTACGCCAGTGCCACCCTAGCGGCGTTGGATGCCCGCACTGGCACCCGTTATGTGAGCCAAGGCATGACGGCTGGCATGGAGCGCTCTACCTTGTCCGCAGTGCCACACTGCACCCAGCGTCTAGGGTTAGAGTGGCAAAACCGCCAGTTGCACAACAATGAGGTGCTCTCAGGCCAATACAGTGGCGTCAGTGGTCACTGGGGCTGCGCTCCCCCCGGCAAGCTCCAGTGGCAACTGACAGCCCGTGTTGGCCAAGACCGCCCCCACGACGCCAGCCGCCCCGGTGGCGCACAAGACCAATACAACCTGCGCGCACGCGCCAGCACCCACACCAGCTCGGCCTCGTTCTGGGTGCTCGATGCCGAAGCCAGCTACAGCCGCGATGCCAGCGGCTACAGCGCACTGCTAGACCACAACCGCCGCCGCAGCATCACCCGCCTGAGCCTGCGGGCCGAATACCAATACACCATCAGCCCCAGCTTGCGCCTACTGGCTGGGGCGGATGCCTTGGTGCAAAATGCCAGCCTGCCGCTGTTTGCCCTGCGCAGCCGTGGCCTGTACCTTGGTGTGCGCACCCATTGGTAACCCGCAGCTAGCCTGCGGTAGTAGCGCAGGCACCACAGTTTGGCCCTTGCACACAAAAGCTGTGATCCCCGTCACTATCCTATCAGTGGCGTGTGCGCTACAGTAGCCGGAAGTTAGCCAAACTGGCACCGTTCAAGTGTGTTGCTTTGCGGCAACGCGTGTGATAATGCTTTGGCAAACTTGCGTAGGTGGGGTTTGGCTGTGGTCAAGCCCTCTTTAGCAACTTGTCTTTGATATTGAAACTCTCCGTAAAGGAAGACCATGCCACAAACCATTTTCGGCGCTCAAGCCGTCGTTTCCTCGCTGAACCGTGCGTTCAACGATGCCTCCCCTGCCAACGCTATCTTCCAAAACCAAGTAGCTGCTGCCGGCACTACACAGGCCAGCCAATTTGCTTTTGCCAACCAGTTTGGTGCCAGCTTCAATGGTTCGTCCGATACCGCCTTGGCCACTCAGGTTCTGACCAACATGGGTGTGCTGCCCAGCACCAATGCCACCGTGCAAGAACTGGTGCCAGCCTTGGCTGAGTACTTCGGTTCCGTCGGCCTCGAAAACCGTGGCACCGTCGTGTTGCAACTGGCACAAATTTTGTCCAGCCTCGAAACTGCCACAGGCAACTTGGCTGTGTACAACACCGCCGCCGCCGCTTGGAACCAAGAAGTTGCTGCTTCTTTCATCCAATCCACTGGCGGCACCACCGGTGAAAGCACCACCGAACTGGGCCTGGGCCGTGACCACCTGAGCGGCACCGCTGGCGCAGACATCTTCACTGCCCCCATCATCAACAACAGCAACACCCTGCAATCTGGCGACAAGATTGATGCCTCCGGTGCTGGTGTTGACCGCCTGCAAGCCGACATCGGTACTTCGCAAAACTTTGCCATCACGCCCGAAACCACCGGCGTTGAGCAAGTGGCTATCCGCGCACAAGCCATCAGCAAAGACAGCACTGACAACAACACCGCTTCCACCAGCGAAGTGCAAATCGATGCCGAGCGCATGAAGGGTGTGACTCAGTGGGAGTCCAATAACAGCCGTGCTGACGTGCTGATCGAAGACGTGCGCATTGCCGCCAACCAAATCACCAAAGACATCACCATCGCTATGGTCGAAACCGACCCCGGCCATGTTGATTTCGGTGTCTACTTCGACCAATACTCGCTGCGCGCACAAACCAACACCAGCTCTAACCTGGTGCTGGAACTGCTCGACACCCGCAGCCAAGCTGCTGGCACTGGCCCCCTGAAGGACAGCCCTTACAACGCCTTTGCCTTCAACCTGACCGCTCCTGGTGCCACCACCCCCACCAACATCGTCGTTCAGTCCGAAGCCATCAACACGGCCACGACCTACGTAGAACTGCGTGACGCCATTGCTGCAGCCGTGGCCGCCAAGCCTGAGCTGGCTGGTTTCAATGTGGCGCTGGGTAGCACCTTCACCCGTTTTGACACCGTCAGCGGTCAGCCCGTCACTGGTACCCAAATCGTGTTGAGCACCAACACCGGCGCTACCATGTCGGCTGAAGGCGCTAACACCGGCTGGTTGGCTACTGGCCCCGTGCCCCCAAGCTCTGGTCTGCACACTGCTATCAGCAACTCCACTGCCAACAACACCGATCTGGTCACCAGCAAGGTGATCTTGGACGACGTGGGCCGTGGCTCTACCGGTGGCGATCTGGTCATTGGTGGTCTGTCGGTGGGCGATACTTCCCACTCGATGGGCGTCGAACGCTTCGAAATCGAAGTGCGCGACAACAGCAAGCTGCAAACCATCAACTCCACCAACAACACCCTGCGTGAAGTTTCCATCAAGAATGGCGTCACCAGCAGCAACAGCTTTGCCTACGTTTCCACCGAACAGAACAAGGGCGACCTGACTGTAAACGGCAACGTGGCCTTCACACTGGGTAACAGCAACGTTGACAACAACGTCGCTCCTACCGCTGTGTCCGCTACTGGCACCGCTACCGGCTACGGCTTGGGTATCGACACCGCCCTGCCCGGTTCTGCTACCCAGCACAATGCCTACGGTTTCTCCGATGTGCGCCTGATTGACGGCTCCACCTTTGCCGGCGACTTGGCCTTCACCGCTGAAGTCACAGCCCGCTCCATCGCCAAGTACATGAACTTGGTCGATACACAAGCCAACCCCGTTGAAACCAACGTGGCTGGTAGCGGTCTCAACAACTTTGGTACCGGCGCTATTGCCAACTTCAACTACACCACCGGTGCTGGCAACGACAAGCTCGTGGTCGATCTGGACGGTGCAGTGGTTGCCAGCCGTAGCCTGGTGGTGGCTGGTCGTGAAGACTTCACCTTCAACGTCGATGGTGGTGCCGGCAACGACAACATCACTGTCAAGCTGATCAACAACGACATCGTTGGTGGCGTGCGCAACAACGCAGGCAACACCCAAAACTGGTA
>JAIESZ010000191.1 GCA_019745615.1 Burkholderiaceae bacterium | reverse complement strand
ATTTGCACCCCGGCGTCGTTGTAATAAAACTCGCGGTGAACGTTCCAGCCTTGGCTGGCATACAGGTTGCAAATGGCGTCGCCCAGCGCCGCTTGGCGGCCATGCCCGACGTGCAGCGGGCCGGTGGGGTTGGCCGAGACAAACTCGACCAAGATTTTTTCACCACGCTCAGGCTGGTAGCCAAATTTTGGCCCTTGAGCCAATACTTCTTGCACCACTTGCTGCTTGGCAGCGGGCAACAGGCGAATGTTCAAAAAGCCGGGGCCAGCGATCTCAATGGCCGCCACCCAGCGCGCAAAAGCGGGGGTAGCCTCTAGCGCCGCCTTGAGCTGCTCGCCCAGCGCACGCGGGTTTTGCTTGAGCGGTTTGGCCAGTTGCATGGCTGCGGTGCAGGCAAAATCGCCGTGCGCCGCCACCTTGGGCGACTCAAAAGCGGCTTTGGCACCAGCACCAAGAGAGAGTTTGTCGAGTTCAGCCGCTAAAGCGGCCAGCAGTTCTTGTTTGGCAGAGAGCATGGCCCGATTTTACGGGCCTCGAACCGGCTCAGGTTCTGAACACCGCCACCACCTGCACCAAGGACTGCGCCTGCGCCTCCAGACTGCGGGCCGCTGCCGCCATCTCATCGACCAGCGATGCGTTTTGCTGCGTGACCTGATCGAGCTGGGCCACAGCCTCGCCCACCTGTGCAACCCCAGCCGCCTGCTCTTGGCTGGCCGTGCTGATTTCCCCCATCAGCGAGGTCGCTTGGCGAATGCTGCCCACCACCTCGGTCATGGTGGCACCAGCTTGATCTACTAGCCCAGCCCCTTGCTCGACCCGATCTACACTGACACCAATGAGGGCTTTGATTTCTTTGGCCGCCTCCGCAGAGCGGCCTGCCAAATTGCGCACTTCACTGGCCACCACAGCAAAGCCCCGGCCCTGCTCACCAGCGCGGGCCGCTTCTACCGCTGCATTCAGTGCCAAGATGTTGGTCTGGAAGGCAATGCCATCGATCACGCTAATGATGTCGGCAATTTTGCGCGAAGACTCGTTGATGCCTTGCATGGTGTCCACCACTTGGGCTACTACCTCGCCGCCTTTGGTCGCCACGGTGCTGGCATTGACCGCCAATTGGTTGGCCTGCTGGGCGCTGTCGGCATTGTGTTTGACGGTAGCACTCAGTTGCTCCATAGAGCTGGCCGTTTCTTCCAAGGCACTGGCTTGGGCCTCGGTGCGGGCAGATAAATCTTGGTTGCCTTGGGCTATTTCAGCGCTGGCAATCGAGATGCTTTCCGAACCTCGGCGCACATTGGCCACCACCTCTGCCAAACGGGCCTGCATATGGGCCAAAGATTGCATCAGTGCAGCCAGCTCATCTTGGCCTTGGCTATGGATACGCTGGCTTAAATCGCCTTGGGCCACGGCTTGGGCAATCTGCACTGCCCGTTGCAACGGCAAGGTAATGCCCCGCACCAACGCCCAGCCAAACCACAAAGCAAACGCCAAGCCCACAGCAATCGAGGCCACCGACATCGCCCAGATGGTATGAAAACGGGTATCACCTGCGTCGTATTCTTTTTTCACCTCATCGACCTGCAAACGGATCAGGGCCTCGGACTGCTGCTGCATCGCATTGAACAAGGGCACATTTTTTTCCGCTGCAATGCGCTGGGCGGCGTCAAAGTCACCACTGCGCAGTGCTGCCCTAGACGGTTGCAACCCCTCTTGCACAAATTTTTGGCGCGCTTGGTCAAACTGGCTCGCCATTTGTGCTTCCTCTGGGGTCAGGTAAGTGGCCATGTACTCTTTCCAGAGGCTGGAAACCTGATCGAGGTTCTGCTGTATCTGTTGATCGTTTTTCTGCACCACCTCTGGTGTCTGGATCAGCAGCGCATTGGCAATCATCATTCGATTGTGGAGCATCAGGTACTGAATAGTGCCCAACTGGCTCAATGGCACGGTGCGGTCTTTGTACACCGTATCGAGCGCCTCGCTCTGCTTGTTCATACCAAACAAGCCAATACTGCCAATCAACACCAATAAGAAGGCCAGTACGGCCACGAAAACTGTCAGGCGGGTGGAAATTCGAAATCGATTCATGGGGATTTTGGGGAGGAGTCTGCGCCGACCCAGCACTCAAACAGCGTTTGGGCACACGGACATTTGATATGCCTAGGAATGTCGGCCATCAGCATGGGGCAGCCAACTTTACAGTAGCATTAATTTTCAATGCAAATGATACAAATTATACAAATAACGAATATCTAGCCACTTCAAAGTACTCAACCCTTGACGCCCCAGAACGCCCACACCAGATTGCTCAACAAGAATTGGAAGGGCATGGCAAATATCCTTGTGCAGATCAAAGAGGAGTTTTGGCCCTTAGGCCAGCACTTCTTGCACTATTTGCTGCTTGGCAGCGGGCAACAGGCGGATATTCAAAAAGCTGGTGCCAGCGATCTCCATGGCAGCCACCCAGCGCACAAAAGCGAGGGCAGCCGGTCTTCTAACGCCGCTTTGAGCTGTTCACCTAACGCACACGGGTTTTGCTTGCATAGGCCGATTTTGCGGGCCTCGAACCGGCTCAGGTTCTGAACACCGCCACCACCTGCACCAAGGACTGCGCCTGCGCCTCCAGACTGCGGGCCGCTGCCGCCATCTCATCGACCAGCGATGCGTTTTGCTGCGTGACCTGATCGAGCTGGGCCACAGCCTCGCCCACCTGTGCAACCCCAGCCGCCTGCTCTTGGCTGGCCGTGCTGATTTCCCCCATCAGCGAGGTCGCTTGGCGAATGCTGCCCACCACCTCGGTCATGGTGGCACCAGCTTGATCTACTAGCCCAGCCCCTTGCTCGACCCGATCTACACTGACACCAATGAGGGCTTTGATTTCTTTGGCCGCCTCCGCAGAGCGGCCTGCCAAATTGCGCACTTCACTGGCCACCACAGCAAAGCCCCGGCCCTGCTCACCAGCGCGGGCCGCTTCTACCGCTGCATTCAGTGCCAAGATGTTGGTCTGGAAGGCAATGCCATCGATCACGCTAATGATGTCGGCAATTTTGCGCGAAGACTCGTTGATGCCTTGCATGGTGTCCACCACTTGGGCTACTACCTCGCCGCCTTTGGTCGCCACGGTGCTGGCATTGACCGCCAATTGGTTGGCCTGCTGGGCGCTGTCGGCATTGTGTTTGACGGTAGCACTCAGTTGCTCCATAGAGCTGGCCGTTTCTTCCAAGGCACTGGCTTGGGCCTCGGTGCGGGCAGATAAATCTTGGTTGCCTTGGGCTATTTCAGCGCTGGCAATCGAGATGCTTTCCGAACCTCGGCGCACATTGGCCACCACCTCTGCCAAACGGGCCTGCATATGGGCCAAAGATTGCATCAGTGCAGCCAGCTCATCTTGGCCTTGGCTATGGATACGCTGGCTTAAATCGCCTTGGGCCACGGCTTGGGCAATCTGCACTGCCCGTTGCAACGGCAAGGTAATGCCCCGCACCAACGCCCAGCCAAACCACAAAGCAAACGCCAAGCCCACAGCAATCGAGGCCACCGACATCGCCCAGATGGTATGAAAACGGGTATCACCTGCGTCGTATTCTTTTTTCACCTCATCGACCTGCAAACGGATCAGGGCCTCGGACTGCTGCTGCATCGCATTGAACAAGGGCACATTTTTTTCCGCTGCAATGCGCTTGGTGGCATCAAAGTCACCACTACGCAGTGCTGCCCTAGACGGTTGCAACCCCTCTTGCACAAATTTTTGCTGCGCTTGCTCAAACTGGCTCGCCATTTGTGCTTCCTCTGGAGTATGGTAAGTGGCCATGTACTCTTTCCAGAGGCTGGAAACCTGATCGAGGTTCTGCTGTATCTGTTGATCGTTTTTCTGTACTGCCTCTGGTGTCTGCATCAGCAGCGCATTGGCAACCATCATTCGATTGTGGAGCATCAGGTACTGAATAGTGCCCAACTGGGTCAACGGCACGGTGCCATTTTTGTACACACTATCGAGCGCCTCGCTCTCTTTGTTCATACCAAACAGGCCAATACTGCCAATCAACACCAATAAGAAGGCCTGTACGGCCACGAAAACTGTAAGGCGGGTGGAAATTCGAAATCGGTTCATGGGAATTTTAGGCGAACGTCTGCGCCAACCCAGCGCTCAAACAGCAGCGCTTGGGCACACAGGTGTCCAATCGGTTCATGGAAATTTTTGGAAGAAATGTGTGCCGACCCAGCGCTCAAAAGGCGTTTGGGCACACAAGCTTCTATCTAGATAACCTACGCATTCAGGTCATTAGCATTAGTAGCTAACTTTACAATAGTATTACTTTTTTCATATGTATGAAACACATGAAACACATAAAACATATGGAAATAAATAGGAAATTTCTATCAGAGCAATAGCCTATGCTAGGCTGGCTACCAGCCACGCACCCAAAATGCGGCCCACACAGCTACTGCCAGCAACAGCTGCAACTGCACTATCACCGGCTTGGGGTTATGGCAAATATCCTTGTGCAGATCGAAGAGGAACACGTCCCCCCGCCTGCCAAAACCCCGGCTGACGGTAGTGGTGCTTGAGGTAGTCAATCCACAAGCGCACCCGCAAGGGCAAATGCTTGGCATGCGGAAACACAGCATAAATGCCATTGGGCGGTGCCGCGAAATTTTCTAACACTGGCAGCAACTGGCCTGAAGCAATTTCGGCCTCTACCTCCCAAGTGCTGCGCCAAGCAATGCCATAGCCTGCCAAACACCAGTCGTAGAGCACCTGTCCGTCTGAGCAGTCCAGCGGCCCCGCAGGCCGAAAATGCACCACCTGCTGCCCATCGCCCTCCGTAGGCAGGCGAAACGCCCAGCCCCGCGTTTGCGAAGCCCCACTGGAAAGCACCAAACAATCGTGCCCGGCCAGTTCGCTGGGATGCTGCGGCGTGCCCCGGCGTTGCAGATAAGAAGGTGCGGCCACGCACAAGCGGCGGTTGTCGGCAATACGCACACTGACCAAGGAGGAATCGGGCAAATCGCCCACCCGCACCGCGCAATCGAAGCCCTCGGCGGCCAAGTCAATGACACGGTCACTCAAATTGAGTGAAATACGCACCTCTGGGTGCTCGGCATGAAAGCGTGGCACCAGCGGTGCCACATGGCGGCGGCCAAACCCCGCCGGGGCCGTGACGCGCAAATGCCCACTGGCCTGAATGCCGCCCGCCGATACGCTGGCCTCGGCGTGGGCCACTTCGGCCAGCAGGCGCTGGCAATCTTCTAAAAAGGCGCTGCCCTCGGTGGTCAAACTCAAACGCCGGGTGGTGCGCACCAGCAATTTCACGCCCAAATGGGCCTCTAACGCATCGAGCCTGCGCCCCATAATGGCCGGAGCCACGCCTTCTGCACGGGCGGCGGCGGTCAGGCTGCCACGGGTGGCTACCGACACAAAAGATTCAAATGCTTTGAGCTTGTCCATACACGGCTGATTTTTGCGTAAAAGTCACAGGTTTTTGATTTTTTGCGTTATTTATGCTGGCAAACAATTCGAATACAGTGTGCAACAAGCTATTCGTTTTCTCCTTTTTCATTTTTTCTATTTTTTGAGGCCTTCCGCATGACCGCACGCACCACCCTCCACCGCCTGCAAGTGGCCCAGAGCCTGCAACGCTTTATTGACGAGCAGGTGCTGCCCGGCACCGGCATCGACAGCGCTGCCTTCTGGCAGGGTTTTGATGCCATCGTGGCCGATTTGGCACCGCGCAACATCGCCCTGCTGGCCGAGCGCGACCGCCTGCAAGCCGAACTCGACCAGTGGCACACTGCCCACCCCGGCCCGATCACCGATATGGTGGCTTACCGCCAGTTTTTGGAAACCATTGGCTACTTGGTGCCCCAGCCCGCCACCACCCCCGCCAGCACCCGCAATGTCGATGACGAACTGGCTATTCAGGCTGGCCCCCAATTGGTGGTGCCGGTGCTCAACGCCCGCTACGCCCTCAATGCTGCCAATGCGCGCTGGGGCAGCCTGTACGACGCCCTGTATGGCACCGATGCCATCCCCGAAACCGACGGTGCCGAAAAAGGCCAAGGTTACAACCCGGTGCGCGGAGCCAAGGTCATTGCCTTTGCCCGCAACGTGCTCGATCAAGCTGCACCGCTGGCCGCTGGCTCGCACCAAGACTCGACCGGCTACCGCATTGAAGGCGGCCAACTGGTAGTGGCCCTGAAAGACGGCAGCACCACCGGCCTGCAAGACGCAGCCCAACTGGTGGGCTTCCAAGGCGATGCGGCAGCTCCTAGCTCGGTGCTGCTGGTACACAACGGCCTGCACCTGGACATCATCATCAACCGTGCTACCCCGATTGGCCAATCGGATGCCGCTGGCGTGGCTGATTTGGTGCTGGAAGCGGCGCTATCTACCATTCTCGACCTCGAAGACTCGGTGGCCGCCGTCGATGCCGACGACAAGGTGCTGGGCTACAGCAACTGGCTGGGCATTCTCAAGGGCACGCTGGTCGAATCATTTGACAAGGGTGGCAAGACCCTGACACGCGGCCTCAACCCCGACCGCCTCTACACCGCACCCCAAGGCGGCGAAGTGCGCCTGCATGGCCGCTCGCTGATGTTTGTGCGCAACGTCGGCCACCTGATGACCAATCCGGCCATCTTGTACACCGCCGCAGACGGCAGCGTGAAAGAGATCCCCGAAGGCATCATGGATGCCGTGGTCACTACCACCATTGCGCTGCACGATCTGCAAGGCCACGGTGCCAACGGCATCCGCAACAGCCGCAAGGGCAGCGTGTACATCGTCAAGCCCAAGATGCACGGCCCGGCGGAAGTCGCCTTTGCCGCTGATTTGTTCTCACGCGTGGAGCAACTGTTGGGTCTGCCCGACAGCACCGTCAAGCTGGGCATCATGGACGAAGAGCGCCGCACCAGCGTCAACCTGAAAGCTTGCATTGCCGCTGCGGCCAGCCGCATCGCCTTTATCAACACTGGCTTCTTGGATCGCACCGGCGACGAAATGCACACCGCCATGCTGGCTGGCCCGATGATCCGCAAGGGCGACATGAAGACCAGCGCGTGGATTCAGTCTTACGAGCGCAGCAACGTGCTGGTCGGCCTGACCATGGGCCTGCGCGGCAAAGCACAAATCGGCAAGGGGATGTGGGCCATGCCCGACCTGATGGCCGCCATGCTGGAGCAAAAAATCGTCCATCCCAAGGCTGGTGCCAACACCGCTTGGGTGCCCAGCCCCACCGGCGCAACGCTGCACGCGCTGCACTACCACCAAGTCAAGGTGGCCGACATCCAAATCGAACTGGAAAAAACCAGTGCCGATACCGTGCGCGACGACCTGCTGACTGGCCTGCTTACCATCCCCGTCAGCAGCAACCCGAACTGGTCTGATACCGAGAAGCAGCAAGAGCTGGACAACAACATCCAAGGCATTTTGGGCTATGTGGTGCGCTGGGTGGATCAAGGCGTGGGCTGCTCCAAGGTGCCCGACATCAACGACATCGGCCTAATGGAAGACCGCGCCACGCTGCGCATCTCTAGCCAACACGTCGCCAACTGGCTGCACCACGGCATCGTCACCGAAGAACAAGTGCGCGCCACCTTTGAACGCATGGCCGCCAAGGTGGACAAACAAAATGCCGGTGATGCGCTCTACCAACCGATGGCCGGCCACTTTGATACCTCGATGGCCTACCAAGCAGCGCTGGATCTGGTGTTCAAGGGCAAAGAGCAACCCAGCGGCTACACCGAACCGCTGCTGCACGCTTGGCGCTTGAAGGTCAAGGCTGCCCAGCGCGGTGCCTAAAGCCTAACAACAGCCTTGGAGCCAGAAAAGCGGTGCCTTTGGGTACCGCTTTTTTATTCACGGCCACGGCAACGGGCACTACACTGTTTGCACAAAACAGCAGTGAAAGCCCACCATGCCCAACGGACTCCCCGAAAAAGACGATCCCCTGTTTCAATGGTCACGGCGCATCACCCGCTCTCTAGCCGATCTGGACGCCCGCATTGCGCGACTGGCACTGTTTCTGGATCTCTCGCTGGAAAGTGAAAGTGTGATGCAGCAGGTGATCGACCGCAGCCACCCGCTGTTCCAACGCTACCAGCACAACCCCAATGTGACCCTTGCCGACGACCACGGGCGCGAGCGCCATAGCCTAGAAGAGTTGCGCGGCCTGTTGGTGGTGCGTTGCAACATGATGGCCAATATGCTGAATGAATTTGGGCTGGAGTTAAGCACGCAAATTGCTTCGGCCGCCGAAGATCACATGGAACGCGTGGGCTTCAAGCCCGGCGCTGACGGCTTTACCCTGCTACCACGGCGCAAGCCTTAAACCTGATTATTCATGATAGATGCCCTGATCCAAGGCCGTATCCACGGCCAACCCACCCAACGCAACGGCAAAAACGGCAAGCCCTTTGCGCTGGCCAAGGTGCGCGCCCCGACCACCGACGGAGAATCCCAGTTTGTCAGCGTCATTGCCTTTGATGATGCTCCAGTCACCGCTCTGCTGGGGCTGGGCGATGGCGATGCCGTGGCCGTGGCCGGAACGCTCAAAGTGGGCACTTGGCAAGACCGAGAAGGTGCCCACCGCCCGTCGTTGGACTTGGTGGCCCACCAAGTGTTGAGCCTGTATGCCGTGCGCCACAAACG
>JAIESZ010000021.1 GCA_019745615.1 Burkholderiaceae bacterium | reverse complement strand
GCTTGCGGGCTGCCACCGTTTTTCAGAAACTGCACAAATCCGGGGTCGGCATAGGCTTCTGGTGGCAAATCATCGGTAAGCAAAGCAGCATCTACCTCGGCCACTTCAGCGGTGCCGTATTCGTTTTGCGCCGTGTTAATCATCACCAAGCCCACCACCAAGGCCAGCGCCGGAATGGCCCCCAACAAGGACTGCCACCAGCCGCCGCCCTCGCCACGCCCGCCCAATGCGGCAGCGCCACCAGAGGGTACCAGCACGGTGGCTGGTTGGTGGGCATGTACATGTACCAGTACGGGCTTTTTGCGCCGGGCCAGTGCCTGCTCGCGCCCAGCACGCAGGCGCTCAGAAATGTCGTAAGGCAAAGTCTGCGTGCTGTCGTCTAGATGCGTCACCACGCGACGCGCATAGGCCCGCAGCGCCTGCTCGTCAGGGGGAAGATGTAAATTTGTGTTCATGGCTTGATTCCTTTGGCCCGCAGGGCTTTGCTGAGGGCTTGAATGGCGCGAAAGCAATGGGTTTTGACGCTGCCCTCAGAGCAGCCCATAGCCGCCGCAGTCTCTGCGACATCCATCTCTTCCCAATAACGCATCAAAAAGGCTTCTCGTTGACGTGCAGGCAGCGCTTCGATCTCTTGTTCGATGCTGTGCAGGGTTTGGCCGCGCTGGGCCATGTCTTCGGCGCTGTGCGCGCGCTGCTCTGGGTCGCGGTCGCTCCAAGTCTCTAGCAGGTCAAAGCCTTCGCCATCCTCGCCACTCGATTCAAAGTCGCCCAGGTCGGTAAACAGGGCGCGGTGGCGCTTTTGTCGCCGGAACCAATCGAGCGTGCAATTGGACAAAATGCGCTGGAACAGCATGGGCAACTCGTTGGCCGGTTTGTCGCCGTAGTGCTCCGCCAGCTTCATCATGCTGTCTTGCACGATGTCTAGGGCGGCTTCCTCATTGCGCACATGGTAGAGCGAGCGCTTGAAGGCGCGCTTTTCCACGCTTTTGAGAAAATCGGAGAGTTCTTGTTCGGTGGCCAAGACAGACAGTGTGGCAAGTGGGCAGCGTGGGCGCACCATGCGCCATGCAAAAGTTTGCGATTATGGCACTGCCGATGCTTTTTTGTCCTGTTCGCATGGATGGCTATGTTGCAATGCGATAATGCGAGTTGCACACTAAAAAGCAAACGGGTCACGGTCCGGCGCGGCAATCATCTCGCCCATGTCCTTGGCCTTAAGTTCCGAGCCGCCTTCACAAGAGTGCGCGCAAGGAGCACCCAAGGTTTTTCGTCAGAGAAATTCACAAAGGTTCATCATGGAAATCAACAAGGCTGACGCCACTACCACTCCCGCTACCGAGGCCCCTGAACTGATGGGTTCTGAAATCCTCGTTCGTGCTTTGCAGGCCGAAGGCGTCAACCAGATCTGGGGTTACCCCGGCGGTGCCGTCCTCTACATTTACGACGCCATCTACAAACAAAACACCATCCAGCACGTGCTGGTGCGCCACGAGCAGGCCGCCGTTCACGCTGCCGATGGTTTTGCCCGCGCCACCGGCGAAGTGGGCGTGGCCTTGGTAACGTCTGGCCCCGGCCTGACCAATGCTGTCACCGGCATTGCCACCGCCTACTGCGACAGCATCCCGATGGTCATTATCTCCGGCCAAGTGGGCACGGCAGCCATCGGTTCTGATGCCTTCCAAGAATGCGATACCGTAGGTATCACCCGCCCTATCGTCAAGCACAATTTCTTGGTCAAAGATGTGCGTGATATGGCCGATATCATGAAAAAGGCCTTCCACATTGCCCGCACTGGCCGCCCCGGCCCGGTGGTGGTGGATGTGCCCAAAGATGTGTCGTTCAATAAAACGGCCTATCACGGCTACCCCGAATCCGTGACCATGCGCAGCTACAACCCGGTGCGCAAGGGCCACGGGGGTCAGATTCGCAAGGCGCTGCAACTGCTGCTCAACGCCAAGCGCCCCTACATTTATACCGGCGGTGGTGTCTTGCTGGGCAATGCCTGCAATGAGCTGCGCACGCTGGTCGATATGTTGGGCTACCCCGTTACGCACACCCTGATGGGCTTGGGTGCCTACCCAGCCACCAACAAAAAGTTCTTGGGTATGTTGGGTATGCACGGCACGGTCGAGGCCAACTACGCTATGCAACACTGCGACGTGCTGCTGGCCGTGGGCGCACGCTTTGATGACCGCGTCATTGGCAACCCCAAGCACTTTGCCTCGGTCGAGCGCAAGATCATCCATATCGACATTGATCCCTCTAGCATCGCCAAGCGCGTCAAGGTGGATGTGCCGATTGTGGGCGACGTTAAAGACGTGCTGACTGAGCTGATCACCATGCTCAAAGAAAGCCCACAGCGCCCCGATGCCCAAGCTTTGGGCGCTTGGTGGGACACCATCGAAGGCTGGCGTGTCAAAGATTGCTTGGCCTACGACCGGGCCAATACCGAAGTCATCAAGCCACAAAAAGTTGTTGAAACCCTCTGGAACCTGACGAAGGACGATGACTGCTACATCAGCTCTGACGTGGGTCAGCACCAGATGTTTGCTGCGCAGTTCTACAAGTTCAACGAGCCACGCCGCTGGATCAACTCTGGTGGTTTGGGCACGATGGGTGTGGGCTTGCCCTATGCGATGGGTATCAAGCTGGCCAAGCCACAAGCCGACTCTTGGTGCGTGACCGGCGAAGGCTCGATCCAGATGAACATCCAAGAGCTGTCCACCTGTCAGCAGTACGGCACCCACGTCAAAGTCATCTCGCTCAACAACCGCTATTTGGGTATGGTGCGCCAGTGGCAAGAGCTGATCTACCAAGGCCGCTACAGCCACAGCTATATGGACGCGCTGCCCAACTTCGTCAAGTTGGCCGAGGCTTACGGCCACGTCGGTATGCTGATTGAGCGCCCCGAAGACGTGGAGGGAGCGCTGCGCGAGGCCCGTGCCATCAAGGATCGCACCGTGTTCCTCGACTTCCGTACCGACCCGACTGAAAACGTCTGGCCGATGGTCGAAGCGGGCAAGGGCATCACTGAGATGCTGCTCGGCTCTGAAGAGCTGTAACTTTTCTTCACCTTTTTGGACGAATCTATTGCCCGCCAAGCCTGCTGCTTACCGGCAGCGGGGGAGGGCGGCGAAAAGAGGGATCTTTTATGAAACACATCATTGCTGTTCTGCTCGAAAACGAAGCCGGTGCCCTGTCGCGCGTGGTCGGCTTGTTTTCTGCCCGTGGTTACAACATCGAGTCACTGACCGTAGCACCAACGGAAGACCCTTCGCTGTCGCGCATGACCATCCAGACCACCGGCTCGGAGGACGTGATTGAACAGATCACCAAGCACCTGAACCGCCTGATCGAAGTGGTCAAGGTGGTCGATTTGACCGAAGGTGCCTACACCGAGCGTGAGCTGATGCTCATCAAGGTGCGCGCCGTAGGCAAAGAGCGCGAAGAGATGAAGCGCATGGCCGATATTTTCCGTGGCCGCATCATCGACGTCACCGACAAGAGCTACACCATCGAGCTGACCGGCGACCAGAGCAAAAACGATGCTTTCCTGCAAGCGCTAGACCGCACCGCCATTTTGGAAACCGTGCGCACTGGTGCCAGCGGCATTGGCCGTGGCGAGCGCATTTTGCGCGTCTAATTTCCCTTATTCAACAACCCCATTCAACACTGGAGCCAACATGAAAGTTTTCTACGACAAAGACTGTGACCTGAGCCTGATCAAAGGCAAGACTGTAGCCATCATTGGTTACGGCAGCCAAGGCCACGCCCACGCCCAAAACCTGAACGAAAGCGGCGTGAAGGTCGTGGTCGGTTTGCGCAAGGGTGGCGCTTCTTGGGACAAGGTTGCCAAGGCTGGCCTGACCGTGATGGAAGTCAACGATGCCGTGAAGGCCGCTGATCTGGTCATGATCTTGTTGCCCGACGAGAACATCCCTGACGTTTACAACAACAACGTTGCCCCCAACATCAAGCAAGGCGCTACGCTGGCCTTTGCCCACGGTTTTAACGTGCATTACAACCAAGTCGTGCCCCGCGCCGATTTGGACGTCATCATGGTCGCCCCCAAAGGCCCCGGCCATACCGTGCGCTCCGAATACCTCAAGGGCGGCGGCGTGCCCACCCTGATCGCGGTGTACCAAGACAAGTCCGGCAAAGCCCGTGACTTGGCCCTGTCCTACGCTTCGGCCAATGGCGGTGGCAAGGGTGGCATCATTGAGACCAACTTCAAAGAAGAAACCGAAACCGACCTGTTTGGCGAACAAGCCGTGCTGTGCGGCGGTGCCGTTGAACTGGTGAAGATGGGTTTTGAAACCCTGACCGAAGCTGGTTACGCGCCTGAAATGGCCTACTTCGAGTGCCTGCACGAACTCAAGCTGATCGTGGACTTGATGTACGAAGGCGGTATCGCCAACATGAACTACTCCATCTCCAACAATGCGGAGTATGGCGAGTACGTGACCGGCACCGAAGTCATCAATGACAAGTCGCGCGAAGCCATGCGTGCTGCCCTCAAGCGCATCCAAACTGGCGAATACGCCAAGATGTTCATCTTGGAAGGCAAGACCAACTATCCTTCGATGACGGCCCGTCGCCGCCTGAATGCCGAGCATTCCATTGAAATCGTGGGCGAAAAACTGCGCGCCATGATGCCTTGGATCTCCAAGAACAAGCTGGTCGATCAAAGCCGCAACTGATCGGTTCGCTTTTCGCGCCGATTTTGCCAAGGCCACTTCGGTGGCCTTTTTTTTTGTGGGCGCAGGTACACTGCAAGCCTGTCCGGCCCCCATCCGGGCAGTGAATAAATACGCTGTTTGGCATAGCTGCTTGCGCACCATGGGGATTGCGCTGGAGGTCGATTGAATGGATGAAGAAGGTACATCGGGCGTACAAACCCCTGAACTGCTGGTGCGCAAGCGTCGCAAGGGGATTTACATCCTGCCCAACCTGTTCACGCTGGCGGCCTTGTTTGGCGGCTTCTATGCGGTGGTCATGGCGATGAATGGGCGCTTTGATATGGCGGCCATTGGCATCTTTTGCGCGATGGTGCTCGATAGCCTTGATGGCCGTATTGCCCGCATGACCAACACGCAAAGCGCTTTTGGTGAGCAGATGGACTCGCTGTCCGACATGGTGTCTTTTGGTGCGGCACCCGCGCTGATCGCCTATATCTGGGCGCTCAAAGATTTGGGCCGCTGGGGCTGGATTGCTGCTTTTGTTTACTGCGCCTGTGCGGCGCTGCGGCTGGCGCGCTTTAACGTGAATACGGCGGTGGTAGACAAACGCTATTTTCAGGGCTTGCCCTCGCCCGCTGCGGCAGCTTTGGTGATGGGCTTGATCTGGCTGATGACGGAGTTGGGCGTGCAGCGCGGCGGCAATACCGAGCTGCTCGGTTGGCATGGCATCACTTGGCTGATGTTTGCCTTTACGCTGTATGCGGGCCTAACGATGGTGACTAATGTGCCGTTTTACAGCTTCAAAGATGTGCAGATGAAAAAGAGTGTGCCTTTTATCGTCATTGTGCTCATGGCGCTGGGCATCGCGATTGTCAACATCCACCCGCCCATTGCGTTGTTTGGCGTTTTTGTGCTTTATGGCCTCAGTGGCTATGCCGTTTATGCTTGGCGCAAGGCCAAAGGCTTGCAAACCAGTGTGATTAGCACTTCTACCGATGAGCCAGAAGAGCGTGGCTTGCACCAATAATTGCCGCAGATCGGTTGCAATTGTGCTACATTGAGCGCCATGAAAATTTTTGCCCAAGCTCTACTACTAACCACCCACGGGCAGAGTCAGTAGGCGCGCGCGCACACTTTTCTTCAAAAGCCCGTATGCAGCCGCAGCGGGCTTTTTTTTTGCCATTTTAGACACCAGGAGAAACCTATGGCCGATCAATTGATTATTTTTGATACCACCTTGCGCGATGGCGAACAATCGCCCGGTGCCTCCATGACCAAGGACGAAAAACTGCGCATTGCCCGCCAGTTGGAGCGCCTCAAGGTGGATGTGATTGAGGCCGGTTTTGCCGCCAGCTCCAACGGCGATTTTGAAGCCGTGCAGATGATTGCCAACGCCATCAAAGATTCCACCGTCTGTTCGCTCTCGCGTGCCAATGACCGTGATATTTCCCGCGCTGCCGAGGCCCTTAAGGGGGCCAATCGGGGCCGCATCCACACCTTTATTGCTACCTCGCCGCTGCACATGGAAAAAAAGCTGCGCATGAGCCCTGAGCAGGTGCTGGAGCAGGCCAAGCAGGCGGTACGCTTTGGCCGCAACCTGTGTGGCGATATTGAATTTAGCCCCGAAGATGGCTACCGCAGCGAGATGGACTTTTTGTGCCGCGTGATTGAGGCGGTGATTAACGAGGGTGCCACCACCATCAATGTGCCCGACACCGTGGGCTATGCCATTCCTGAGTTGTACGGCAATTTCATTAAGACCCTGCGCGAGCGCGTACCCAACAGCGACAAGGCCGTCTGGTCGGTGCATTGCCACAACGACTTGGGCATGGCGGTGGCTAACTCGCTGGCAGGGGTGCAAATTGGTGGCGCACGCCAAATCGAGTGCACCATCAATGGCTTGGGTGAGCGCGCTGGCAACTGCGCCTTGGAAGAGGTGGTCATGGCCGTGAAGACGCGGCGTGATTATTTCAACCTTGATCTGAACATCGACACCCAGCACATTGTGGCCGCCAGCCGCATGGTCAGCCAAATTACTGGATTTGTGGTGCAGCCCAACAAGGCTGTGGTGGGGGCCAATGCTTTTGCCCACGCCAGCGGCATCCACCAAGATGGCGTGCTCAAGGCCCGCGATACCTACGAAATCATGCGCGCCGAAGATGTGGGTTGGAGCAACAACAAAATTGTGTTGGGCAAGCTCAGTGGCCGCAATGCCTTCAAGCAGCGCTTGCAAGAATTGGGCGTGAGCTTAGACAGCGAGACCGAAACCAACGCCGCCTTTTCCCGCTTTAAAGAACTGGCCGACCGCAAGAGCGAAATTTTTGACGAAGACATTTTGGCGCTGGTCAATGAAGAAAGCGTGAGCCATGACAAGGAGCACTTTGCCTTTGTCTCGCTGGCCCAGCACAGCGAAACCGGCGAGCGCCCACAGGCCACGGTAGTCTTTACCGCTGGTGGTCAAGAGATCAAGGCGCAGTCGGACGGCAATGGCCCGGTGGATGCTTCGCTCAAGGCGATTGAGTCCCATGTGCAAAGTGGTGCCGAGATGGTGCTGTATTCGGTCAATGCCATCAGTGGCTCTACCGAAAGCCAAGGCGAAGTGACGGTGCGCCTGCAAAGCAGTGGCCGGGTGGTCAATGGCGTGGGGGCTGACCCAGATATTGTGGTGGCTTCGGCCAAGGCCTACCTGAGTGCGTTGAACAAGCTGCACAGCAAGACTGAGCGCGTAGCCGCTCAAGGTTAAGGCGAGCACCCCACGGGGCCAAAAAGCCCTTGTGGTGCAACTTCGGCACTTCGCTCCTATAATTAAGGCCAATCAATAAAAAAGTCACGCAAAAAATTACCCTTGCGTGGCTTTTTGTTTTTTTATCCTTGCCTTCTGTTTGGAGACACCTCGTGATCTGCCGTCGTCCCCCCACCGCATTGCGTTCTCTGGTTCAGATATTGACGGTTGCTCTTTTGGGGTCGGCATTGTCGTCTCCGTTAGCTCTGGCAGCAGAGCGCAAAGGCGTTCCAGCCAAGAAGGCCAAGGTCAGCGTGGCGGCAGCCAAGCCGCAGGGAAAATCGGCGGCCAAGGTGGCATTGAGCCAGCCAGCCCGCAAGCTGGTGGTGGGCCGTAACGCGCGTGGTGCGGCGGCCAGCAAGGTGATAGCGCTGGCACCACCCAAAGGCCGGGGCAAAGCCGCCCAGCGTGCGGCGCTGGCTGCTGCTGCCGCCACGGCAGCTACCGCTGTGGCGGCCAAGCCTTCGTTTGGTGAGTTGGCTGGCTTGCACCATGCCACTGATCCGCTAGAGCTCAAATCGAGCGTGGCCTTGGTGATTGACCAAGACACCCAAGAGGTGTTGCTGCGCAAGAACGAGCAAGCTATTTTGCCTATTGCCTCTCTGACCAAGCTGATGACTGGGCTGCTGATCTCTGAGGCGCGCTTGCCGATGCACGAGCCGATCACCATCACCCAAGAGGATGTGGATACCGAAAAAGGCAGTCGCTCGCGCTTGAGCGTGGGCACCACCTTGACACGCCAAGAGATGCTGCATCTGGCGCTCATGTCGAGCGAGAACCGGGCCGCCAATGCCTTGGGCCGCACCTATCCGGGTGGTTTGGGCACGTTTGTCGCTAAGATGAATGCCAAGGCCCGCCAGTTGGGGATGATAGATACTCGCTATGTCGAGCCTACGGGCTTGTCCAGCAACAACCAGTCTAGCGCCCGCGATTTGGCGATGTTGGTCAATGTAGCCTCCCGTGACCCCTTGTTGCGTGAATTTTCTACTTCGCCGGGCCACGAGGTGGCCGTGGGGCAAAGAACCCTGCAATACAACAACACCAACCGGCTGGTAAAAAACCCAGACTGGGA
>JAIESZ010000153.1 GCA_019745615.1 Burkholderiaceae bacterium | reverse complement strand
ACCTTGGCACTGTGCGCCGCCACAGCGCCCGATAGGCTGGCGCGCAGGTCTTCGGCCCGCATGGCTTGGGTGCGTTCATCCTGCAAAGCACCTACTTGGGCTTGGGCCATCTCTAGCGCCGCCTTGGCCGAGGTGCAACGGGCAGTCTCTTTGGCTTGGCAGCGCTCCAGTGCGGCGCTTGCCTTAGCCAACGCCACCTGCGCCGCAGCCAAATCCGCAGAAACCAGTGGCAAGCCACGCGCATCGATCAGCTTAAGCTCTTGCTCATAGCGCAGCACGTCCGCCGATGGGGCCACTTCTGCCTGCCGCTGCAAGCCCATGTGTCGCTTTTCACTATCGAAAAAATAGGCATGGTTGTAGAGCGTGACCAGCACGCACACCGCAAACACCGCCTGCCCAATGCGGCTGCCACGGGCCAACGCGGGCAACAAGTGGCTGCCCACCACCATCACCAGTGCTAGGGCGACAAAAACCACCGCGCCCGCCGTACTGGTCGAACGCTCCAGTGCGGACATACCGGCCATACCGGCACAAACCAGCGTTACCACAGTCGCCAGGGCGCCTGCAATCCAGCGGGTGGCAGTGGGAATGTAGTAATCACTCATGTGGCGCATGATACTTCCCTCCATGTGCTCAGGCCCAAGGCGTCCATCGCCATTTTTAGGCGTCCATACGAGATATGTTCACCAGCGCGGCGCAGAGCAATTGCCTCCTCTGCCCACGCCAAGTTTCGCTTTACCACCATAGTAGATTTGATCCGTTCGGCAGCAGCACGGAAAGCCTCTCGCTCATGCGGCGGGAGCGGGGACACATCTTGTACTGGTGCTGCCTCTTGCGCGGCCATTTTCTCCAAAACGGCGGGGGCCACAGGGGTAGCAGATGGCACGGTGGCCGCTGGAGTTTTTTGTAGCCAATGGGCTTCAAATCTAGCCCAGTTACTCTTGACACAGCTCAGTATCGTGTCTGCCAGCGATAGCCCGGCTTTTGCACCTTCTTGGCGAATTTCGTCGAGCTCGACAGTAGTCAAAACTTTGCGGTTCTTGGTTTTGCGAACTGCTATCCAAGCCGCGAAGAGGTCTTCTGGTATTTCAGGAATTTCCTTCACAACTAAGGGCCGCGCCGCAGGCGTGGCTGCTGCTGGTGTCACCACTGTGGGAGCGGGGCTGGTTTTTTTTATTGGTTTGTCTACAGGTTGAATTACAGGTTCTGTCTGCAAAATTTGCTGGTCATAAACTGCAAAATTTGCCGGTAGGGGCGCAGAATCTTCCGGTAGGGGTGCAGGATTTGCCGGTAGGGATGCCACCTCTGCCACAGCTGCAGTAGCGTCAAAGCCTGATGTTTTGGCGGCCCAAGCCTCTTTTCTGGCGCGCATCAAAGCATCAAATTTTTCGGCATCAGCGCGCAGTTTGGTCAACTCAATGCGATACACAGATGACATCATGAAGCGGCGGCGACGGCTGATGTAACCATCTTTGAGTAGCTGATTGATGTGGTTTTGCACGCTGCGCACACTGGTGCCGCAGTAGAGCGCGATGGTTTCCATCATCGGCCAGCACTCGTAATGCTGGGGGTCGAGTCGTGTATTGGCGCTATCGCACAAAGACAACAAAACCGTTTTGCAACCGCCGTTTAGGGATGCTTTCCAAGCGAGGGTAGATAGAGAAAATGCCATGATAGATAAGGTATGCGTAGCGGGGCACACCGAATCTGGCTACAATCCGCACACAAAACGTGCAGACGGCCTTCTTCGGTGGGTTGTTTCGTACCTCTGCACTAGCTAAGAGCCTCAGTAACTTTCCAGGGCAACTGAGGCTTTTTGCTTTCTGAATGCTTTTCAGCATCCGGTGCAAAGTGGGTGGCATCTTACCACCGGGTAGTCATTTCTTCGTCACCGAATGTTTGTCGATTTTTGTGAGCAATTGAGTGTTTTGCGCTTGCACCGCTTCCAGTTGCCCGGAAACCTTCGCTGCGGCCTCACGGGCTTGCGCCGCATCATTGCGCGCCGCTTCTGCCGCTGCCTGTGCCTGCTCCAACGCTGACTGCAACTGGGCTTGCTGTTGTTGGGCCTGCTGTTGCTGTGCAGCTGCGATTTGTGTGGCCGCCGCAGCTTGGGCGGTCAACTGGGCGATATCGGTGCGGGCTTGGGCCAGCTCTTGTCGCAATGCGTTTTCCTCTACCGCCGCCTCATGCTGGGTTTGCTCTAGCGTGGCCCGCAGCGTTGTCATTTCGGAGTGGGTGCGGGCTTGGGCCGCAGCTGCTTTGCGGGCGGCATCCTCACTTGCAGCAAGGCGTTCGCGCAGTTGGGCGAGTTCTACCGCTTGGGCCTGCACCTGCTCTTGAGCCTTGGCCAAGTGCCGGGCTTGTTCTTGGGCTTGCTGCTGCTGCACATCTATGGTGGCCTCTAGTTCATCCACGGCCTGAGCTGCATCAGCCAACTCCCGTTCGGCCTGCTCTCGCTGCTCTCCCGCCGTGCGGACGACTTCCGTGACCCGGCGATCAGCTGCCTTGACCGCCTTGTCGTTCAAGTCGGTGGCCAGCTGCTGGATACGTGACACCAAATCAGCACTGACCTGAGCTACTACCTCGGCCACCTCAACAGGAAGCTCAATCACGGGCGCACTGGGCGCTGCATTTTTTGTTGCGAAATCCTCATCCCAGACCTGTTTGAGGCGGTTTGGATTGCCGCCACCGAGTTTCTGGCGCAGCGCAAAACCCGTAATCGCCCGGCCAGTGGATAGCAGGGCTTGTCCGGCAGCAATGATGGCCTCATCAGAAAAAGTGGCGGGACGCATATTCGGCTCCTAAAAAGTGTGTGCAAGCCCCATTGTACCACTAAACAAACAAATAAACAAAGTGAAAGTCGGTCATCGGAGTTGCCACTGGCATGGGGTGCATCGACCATGCTTGCGCCTACCACAAAAATAGGTCACGATAAAGTAATCTTATCGTGACCTATCACATTTTTTTGTAATAGATCATACATATTACATGTGATAAATAACAAAAGTCCATCAAAAAGCCCAGCTTCATCCACGCGGAACATGGGATGTTTCACGTGAAACAGGGCGTAAAAAAACCGCCCAAAGGCGGTTGTGTAGCGTCGTAGGTGCAAAAAAAATCCACCTGGTAAGGTGGACTCTTTTGTGGTTTCCCACATCCCCACGCTCGTGGGGAACATGCTTAACCGCGCTGCACCATGCAGCCATCTCACGGTTCATCCCCACTCATGTGGGGAAGGTTTCAGTATGCCAGATTATTGTGTGTTGTACACCTGCTCAGAATTTTCAGTTGCTGGCACCGGAACCGGCTTTCCGTACAGCAGAAACTCCACCTCTTTCGCAAAATCTACTGCCTCAGCAGGTGTTTTTGCTGTGTAGCGTACGCCACGATCCATGTACTGCCCTTGCACACGTAGCGTTACAGCACAGCCACCGCGTACCTCACTCATTCCACCAGCTGCTGGAACCTCGGTGGCCCACCGATCCCACCCATGCAGATGCACCTGAAGCGGCTTGCCTTGGACAGCCCGGCGGTGCATTTGATCTCCCTCGTCAGTGAGCGCCTGAACATCAGCATACGCAGCTCGAATAAACCCCATCGGGCTATTGTCAGGCCTCGGATTTTCACCATTTATCCACAGAATTTTTTCAACTGTGACCTCTGCGTGCTTACCTATGCCATCGATTGTTTGATAGTCGTAAGCAAGCCGCTCTGCAAATTCCTCGATTTTTTTGTCAATGGCGTCGGGCGACATCTTGCACAGTCGAGAAATGGCACTGCGCCCCGAAATTTCTTGCTCTGCATTGACCGCTACACCCGCTGCGTAAAAGTCGGAAAAAACCTCCGCTTTCAGCGCAATTTTTAACGGGGTGCTGGAGAAATTGTCGGATGCAACGTAGCTAAAAACAATTTTGTAGTAACTCATGATAGCTCCATTTGGGTTGTGTAGATTAGATAGATGCGCGTTGCTTGATGGCGGAGATGATGGCAGCGGCGTTGTCTTCGTGCATACCAGTGCTGTGGAACTCACCGGCTTCAAACCAGACCTTGCCTTGGCGGCATTGCCGAAACAGATTTGAACCCTTGCTGTTGCTGATGACCTTGCCATCCAACAATGCGCAGCTCACGTTGCCGGTTTTGTAAAACTCACATTCCAAACCCAGCAATTCGGCCAAATTGTTGAAATAGATGCGGTTTTTGTCACCAGCAACCCAAGCCTTGCCGCCAATCGCCACCAGACGGCTCTCAATCGATTCTGCTACTGGGGTGGCCGCGATTGCTGCACGGGCAGCGGCCCAAGCCTGCTTTGCGCCTTGGGACAGCGCCTCACGGTATGTCAGTGACCACTTTTTGCAGCGGATGTTGCGGGCGATGGCATGGGCTTTTTTCATGATGACTGACAAATTGAACATGGTGATCTCCTGTTTTTGCACCGCCCTATGCTGTGCACACTTTGAATTATACACACTATTCTATATAGGGCAACAATGCCTTCGTTAGAATTGTGTGCATGATTCAAAAAAAACAGGAAAACCTATGCAGTCACCAGCGGGACAGAAGTAAAAAGGGCGGCGCTGAGGAGGTCTTTGCGGCAGCGGGATGTAAAAAGCCACCCAAACAGATGGGTGGCTTTTTTTTGGAACTCGGTGGGCCTACTTAGATGCAATGATGTGGAAGGACTCTTCTGTGCCGTGCAGACGCACGGCTTTAACAAAACACCCCTTCTTGCCACGATAGTCTCCATCCTCCCATCCGGTGATGGACAGGGCTTCATCGTGTGTAATGGCCTTTGCTGTCAACAGCTTGGTATCAGCAAGCCAAGCATCCCGTGCGGCCTTGCTTGGGAATGCGATTGCTTCTTTGGTGTTCGCAAAGCCGCTTGTGTGCTCCGCTGGGTTGTCGCCTGTGCTGCGGTCTGTGAGTGCATAAAACATGGTCATCTCCTAGGGTTACGGCACCGCCCTGTGCAGTGCATGAATTGAATTATACACACTATTCATATTGGCGCAACGCTATCAACGACAAAACTGCAAGTATTTCTCAAAAAACAGGAAAATTCATGAGGCCACCAGCACATAAAAAAACCACCCCGAAGTAGTGGTGGTTGTAAGATTAATTTAGGCTTGAATCAGTGGCTCTTTTTCCGGGATTTTTGGAATCACAGTCACCAAGCGCCTTCCGTCAATCGCAACAAGCGAAACTTCCGGGTCTTCTATCGGGAGCCACGAGCGTGTTGTATCCACGCCTCTGCCTTGTATAACAAAGTCATCATCGTCAGGATGCGGCAAAACATGCCAGCATTTTGGTTCTGCGTGAGATGCGTATTCGCGCACTTTGATGTAATCAGTGCCGTAGCTTGTCAACTTTCCGTCTTTTCCGTAGCACCAGGTACTGGCCCGGCACTGCGCGATCATCCGCCGCCCAAGTAACTTTTCGGTGTCCCAGTGATGCCTGTGCAGGAGCTTCCCGCCGACAAACATGACCTCTAGCCCCGGCTCCATGATCAAACCGTCGCGAGTCAAGATCTCTTTTTGCGGAACGAGTGGCGCAAAAGTACGGCGTGCAAGTGAGGCATTCATGAAATTTTTATAGCTATCTCCCGGCCAATCCTTTTTGTAACCGACTCCTTCAATCACCCATTCGCCGCTTTTAACGTCGAAATAGCCGTTGGGAAATTGAGAGATCTGTGCATCTGTCAGATCTGGGAACTGTGCTGGCCCTTGCCGCTTCCAGCCCTCGTTGCCCTGCAAAAACCACTCCCCTCCTCGAACGTGAAACTGGCCGAAATAGATCCTATCCATTCCGCTTCCGTTGCGCGAAAACCAAGGGCGACCGCCCATCATGATGTGGAAAAAATAGGGGTGCCCCTTGGGGTAGGGACGCCCCGCTGTTTGTGCGGGGTGTGACATATCGATTACAGAACGTATTCTTCTTCGAGAGAGCGACGAAGGGCAAGGCGCTCTACCACGCTCATTTTTTTCTGCTCAGTCGCTTGCAGATAGCCGACTGTAGCTGCCGCACGCACCGGAGCGATTTCATTCGCGGGGATTGGCGCATCAGGGCGTCCAAAAATCATGCGCTCAAGATGAATTCCATAGGCCTCAGCATCAACTTGCTGATAGACGTCACTGCTCCGGCAAATCAACTCAGCACGCTGCTTGCGTGCAATTCCGTAGGCTTTTTTGAACAGCTGTTTTGTGGTTGCTTGCATGATCTATTCCTTGGATTTTGCACCGCCCTGTGCAGCGCATGATTGAATTATACACACTATTCTAACTGCGCAACACTATTGCGATAGAATTGTGTGTACTTTTCAAAAAATCAGGAAAATTTATGCACATATCAGCAGAACAGAAACCAAAAGAGCGGCGCGGCGGAGCGCGTGTAGGCACCGGGCCGAAGCCCGCAGACGGCGTAAAGGGCGTTAGTCGCTACAACATCACGCTCGACGATGCGAGTGAAGCGCTGGCGCGAGAGCTGGGTGGCGGCGACAGGTCTTTGGGCATCCGAAATGCACTGGCAATGGCGCGCAGCAAGTTAATCTAATACACAGGTGCCGTGCAAGCGCGTAGCCCCGTCAGCAGCTGCTGCTCATAGCCCTCACGGCGTTCAATTTCGGCCATCGCGGCTTGGACAAAGGAATCCAGCGTCACCGGGGGCGACAGGCCCTCAGTGGGCATTACAGGTCGTTCTGGCACCGGTTCTTTGCACGCCACGGGCACCGGCACTTTGACCTGCTGTACCTCCACCACTGGCGGCTTTGCAGCACACCCGGCCACCAAGGCCAGCATCAGAAAAATAGGGGCGCTACGGTGCATGGTTGCCCCTCGTTTGTAGCCAGCGCTCCACCCGCACTTGGGCGCTTTGGCAGTCATCACCCGGCACCGCAGCCGGGGCGGCCAAGATAGCGTCGGCCCGCTGTGCAGCTGCATGGGCTTGTGCAGCGGCAGTGGCCCGCGCCGTGGTGGCCTCTTTGGCCCGTTGTTCTGCCAGATTGTGTAATTCGTCTACAGCATTCCCGCACGCCATCGCATCAGCAAGGGCCGTATCGCGCTGCTGCCCTATGCTTTTTACTGCGTCTTTGGCCGACGTCAGTTCGTCACGTAGCCCCAGATACAGCCATGCTTGCCCCATATTGCCCACCACGGCCAGCACCGCTACCACCACGGCGATCAGGAGAAGGTTCATTTACTGTCCCCCGGATAACCGGGACGCCCCCAGTGCAGGCATAGCTCCTGCGTGGCATCGCGGCGGGCTATCAGCCCCGGCAGGGCCACCAGTTGCCCATTGACCCGGCCATTGACCCAACGCACCAGCTCACGGCAGCCGCCGTCGATGTCGCCAGCGCGAAATTTGCGCACCAGCGTGGAATTGACAGTGGCTGGTTTTTCGCCAGCGTTATAGAAGAAATCTATCA
The DNA here is from genome assembly GCA_019745615.1 of Burkholderiaceae bacterium. Lineage (GTDB taxonomy): Bacteria > Pseudomonadota > Gammaproteobacteria > Burkholderiales > Burkholderiaceae_C > Simplicispira. The sequence continues at coordinate 1,021 of JAIESZ010000153.1, read as the reverse complement.
ATCCGCCCTTAATCCAAGGATTGAGCGTGTTGTAGCGATTGATGTGGCGCTTGGCAGCAGCCTCGGCTATCGCGCGCCGCTCGTTCTCCATTGCCGCGCACTCAGCGCCGGTGTAGAGGCGACCCTGTGTGACGCCCTTACCTGTCACGCCACGGCACACCGTCAAGATACCAACTGGGTCGATGTAGGGCCGGTAGTACAGCACGCCGTCTTTTTTAACTGTAGGGCCGGTGCCCTCGAAGTGGTCGCCAAGTATCCCGGCGACGTTGAGCGCACTGACAGATGTTCCAGCCAGCGCGGCAGTGGCAGCTAGGGCGATCAGGCGATTGCGCAGAGCGTCATTCATCGTCCACCCCCACGGACAGCAGTCCATGCCCCTGTCAATGCCACGCCCAATCCGACAATGGCAGCTACAGGCCGGGCGAATGCGCCGATCCAGTTGAGCACCTTGAATGCGCCCTTCATGGCCGTAAAGAACTCCAACATTTCCCCCATTTGCTGTCGCATTTCATGCTGATCTTCACGCGTGGCGGCCACCGAGTTCTCAATCTTGTCCATGCGTTCATCGCCCTCCACCAGCCGCTTGGCAATGGCCGCCACAGGCAACTGGTTTCCAAAATCGTCCTGCATTTTTTTCCTCCCTTGTTAAATTTCTGCGGCTACGTAATCCAGCACAGGTGCTGGCCCCTCTATCGCGCCATCGCGGATAAAAACGCGCTGCCCTACCGTGGCAGCACCACGCGTGTGCAGCGCACCACCGCCGGGCAGCTGCACTACGGCCACGCCGTCAGAGATAGACAGCACCTCACCTACCAGCAGCGGGCGCGCAGGCAGAATGGCTAAAAATTGCTTTTGCAAATTGATCATGCGTGCGTCTCCAGTAACAGGGTTTGGCGCAGCTTCGGGCTGCTCCAGTTGATTGCTGTGCTGCGCACTAGCCCCAAATAATCCTTGTCGTGCCCCCGGTAAAGGATAGTTTGGCCGGGAGTAATCACCCCCAGTTCAGGCAACACTTGCAGCG
>JAIESZ010000079.1 GCA_019745615.1 Burkholderiaceae bacterium | reverse complement strand
CCGATGCTTGGACTGACATGTTGCAGCGCCGCGCTGCCAACACCGCTAGCGGCCCCTATCCCGTGCCGGTGCGTGAGCTGCTGGGCGAAATGGCCGCCGCCGGTGTCTTGATGCAGTCGGGCATCAAATTTAACGGGGCCTTGGTGTTGCAGATTTTTGGCGATGGCCCCGTCAAAGTGGCGGTGGCTGAGGTGCAATCAGATTTGCAATTGCGCGCTACCGCTACGCTCAAAGGAGATGTGGCGGATGATGCTACCCTGAGCCATTTGGTAAATGTGCATGGCGGTGGGCGCTGCGCCATCACCCTAGACCCCAAAGACAAGTTTCCGGGCCAACAACCCTACCAAGGGGTGGTGCCACTGGTAGATGTGCAGGGGCGCAAGCTAGAGCGCCTGAGCGAGGTGCTCTCGCACTACATGCTGCAATCGGAGCAACTAGACGCCACGCTGGTGCTGGCCGCCAATGACAGCGTAGCCGCCGGTTTGCTGGTGCAGCGTATGCCCATCAAGGGCGAGGCCAATATCGCCCAAAGCCATGCCCACAGCGCCGAAGCCGACCAAATCGGCCTGAATGAAGATTACAACCGCATTGCCCATTTGGCCGCCAGCCTGACCCGCGACGAACTGCTGACACTGGATGTGGATACCATTTTGCGCCGCTTATTCTGGGAAGAAAAATTGTTGCGTTTTGAACCGCAGCAAGGCGAGCAAGGCCCGCGCTTTGCCTGCTCTTGCAGCCGTGAGCGTGTGAGCCGGATGCTACAGGGTTTGGGCGTGGCCGAGGCCGAAAGCATATTGGCCGAGCAGGGCCACATTGAAGTGGGCTGTGAATACTGCGGCCAGCAATACCGCTTTGACCCGGTGGACGCGGCACAAATTTTTGCGCCACCGGCGCAGCAGCCGCCGGTGCCTGATACCGTGCATTAAAAACCCTTGCCGCCCTCACCCTGTAGGGCCGGCGGGGCGACATAGGCAAAATCAGCGCGGGGTGTATTGCACAAAAATTTCGCCCTGCTTAACCATGCCCAGCTCGCTGCGGGCTTTTTCTTCCACCATGTTCAGCCCCTCTTTCAGGTCTTGCACTTCGGAAGTTAAGCGCTGATTGACGGCCAACGCCTTAGCGTTAGCCTCCTGCTGGGCCGCAATTTTCTGGCGCATTTCCTGCACATAGGGCATGCTGCCCCGCCCCTGCCAAAGCTGGGCGTGCAGCATAGCCAGCAAGGTCAGCAAAACCACCGGAACGACAATGCGCGGGGTCATAGCAGTTGCCGTTCAGGTGGTGAAATTGCCAAGGGCGGGCGCATCAGCGGTTTAGCGCAGGTTGTAAAACGCGCGGCGGCCTGGGTAGTAGGCCACTTCGCCCAAGTCTTCTTCGATGCGCAGCAGTTGGTTGTACTTGGCCATGCGATCCGAACGGCTCAAGCTACCAGTCTTGATTTGACCGGCATTGGTGCCCACAGCAATATCGGCAATGGTGCTGTCTTCGGTTTCGCCAGAGCGGTGGCTGATGACGGCGGTGTAACCGGCGCGCTTGGCCATCTCAATAGCGGCAAAAGTCTCAGACAGGGTACCAATCTGGTTGATCTTGATGAGGATCGAGTTGGAGATGCCCTTGTCGATGCCTTCTTGCAAGATTTTGGTATTGGTAACGAACAAATCATCGCCCACCAATTGCACATTCTTACCCAAGCGCTCGGTGATGTGCTTCCAGCCGTCCCAGTCGCCTTCGTGCATGGCGTCTTCGATGCTGATGATGGGGTACTTGTCGCACCAAGTGGCCAGCATGTCTGTCCATTGTTGGGCGGTGAGCTTGAGGCCGCCTTCGCCTTCGAGCACGTAGTGGCCGTCTTTGTAGAACTCGCTGGCAGCGCAATCGAGGCCCAAGGCGATTTGTTCGCCAGCGGTGTAACCAGCGGCGTCAATGGCTTGCAGGATCAGTTGGATGGCAGCTTCGTGGTTTTCAACGGAAGGAGCAAAACCGCCCTCGTCGCCCACGGCGGTGCTCATGCCCTTGTCGTGGATGATCTTTTTCAGGGCGTGGAACACTTCAGCACCCCAGCGAACGGCTTCGCGGAAGGTGGGTGCGCCCACGGGGATAATCATGAACTCTTGGATGTCCAGCGAGTTGTTGGCGTGCGCGCCGCCGTTAATCACGTTCATCATCGGCACGGGCATTTGCACCGCACCCATGCCGCCAAAGTAGCGGTACAGGGGCAGGCCAGCTTCTTCAGCGGCGGCGCGGGCCACAGCCATCGACACGGCCAAAATGGCATTAGCACCCAAACGGCCCTTGTTGTCGGTGCCATCCAAGTCAATCAGGGTCTTGTCCAAGAAAGCCTGCTCGGAGGCGTCCAAGCCCAAAATGGCTTCGGCGATTTCGCTGTTGATGTGTTCTACGGCCTTGAGCACGCCCTTGCCCAAGTAGCGGCTCTTGTCGCCGTCGCGCAGTTCAATGGCTTCACGCGAGCCGGTGGAAGCGCCCGAAGGTACGGCAGCACGGCCCATCACGCCCGATTCGAGCAACACGTCGCATTCGACGGTGGGGTTGCCACGGCTGTCCAGTACTTCGCGGCCTACGATATCAACGATTGCACTCATGGTATTTTTCCATTTCTAGCTAACAAACAGGGAGGGGAAGACGCTTCTGGCGCTTTAGGCGCTGAAGTGGTCTTCCAGAAAACCATTCTTTTTGGTTACAGCATCCAGCGCTACCAGCGTTTCTAGCAGCGCCTTCATGTGCTTGAGCGGTACGGCATTGGGGCCATCGCTCAGGGCTTGGGCGGGGTTAGGGTGGGTTTCCATAAACAAGCCTGCCACACCCACGGCCACGGCGGCGCGGGCCAGCACCGGCACCATCTCGCGCTGGCCGCCGCTGCTAGTGCCTTGGCCGCCGGGCAGTTGCACGCTGTGCGTGGCGTCAAACACCACTGGGGCACCCGTTTCGCGCAAGATAGCCAAGCTGCGCATATCCGAGACCAAATTGTTGTACCCAAAGCTGGCACCGCGCTCGCAGGCCATGAAGTTGTCTTCGGGCAAGCCTGCTTCGCGGGCAGCGGCGCGGGCTTTGTCGATGACGTTCTTCATGTCGTGCGGGGCAAGAAACTGGCCCTTTTTGATGTTTACCGGCTTGCCCGACTGCGCCACGGCGTGGATAAAGTCGGTTTGGCGGCACAAAAAGGCGGGCGTTTGCAGCACATCAACCACTTTGGCGACATGGGGGATTTCTGCTTCGGTATGCACATCGGTGAGCACCGGCACATTCAGCTCGCGCTTGATTTTGGCCAGAATCTCTAGCCCTTTTTCCATGCCGGGGCCACGAAAGCTGGTGCCTGAGGAGCGGTTGGCCTTGTCAAAGCTGCTCTTGAAGATGAACGGAATACCCAAGCTGGCACAGATCTCTTTGAGCTGCCCAGCCACGTCCATCTGCAATTGTTCAGATTCGATCACGCAAGGCCCAGCGATCAGGAAAAAGCGCTGGTCGAGTCCGACATCAAAGCCACACAGCTTCATGCGCTGGCCTCCGGGGCAGCGGGCACTGCTGTGCTGGCTTGGCGCGCCTGCTGGTGGGCAATGGCCGCCTTGACAAAGGCATTGAACAGCGGATGACCGGCCCACGGCGTCGATTTGAACTCAGGGTGGAACTGCACGCCCACATACCACGGGTGGACGTTTTGTGGCAACTCGACGATTTCGGTCAGGTGCTCGCGTTGCGTCAGTGCCGAAATCACCAAGCCTGCCTTGCGCAGCTTGTCCAGGTAGTTGACGTTGGCCTCGTAGCGGTGGCGGTGGCGCTCTGTGACCACATCGCCGTAGATGCTGTGCGCCAAGGAGCCGGGGGTGACGTCCGAGCTTTGCGCACCCAAACGCATAGTGCCGCCCAAGTCGGAGCTGGCATTGCGCTTTTGGATGCTGCCGTCGGCATCTTTCCACTCGGTGATGAGCGCGATAACGGGGTGCTTGGTTTGCGGGTCAAACTCGGTGCTGTTGGCACCGGCCAAACCGGCCACATGGCGGGCGTATTCGATGGTAGCCACTTGCATCCCCAAGCAGATACCCAAGTAGGGCACTTGGTGCTCGCGGGCATATTGCGCCGTGCAGATTTTGCCTTCAACGCCGCGCTGACCAAAGCCACCGGGCACCAAAATGGCATCGTACTGGCCTAGGCTGGCTACGCCTTCGGGGGTGATGGTTTCGGAGTCGATGTGGTCAATTTTGACGCGCACATGGCTTTGCATACCGGCGTGGCGCAGCGCTTCATTCACCGATTTGTAGCTGTCAGACAGATCGACATACTTGCCGACCATCGCAATGCGCACTTCGCCTTGCGGGTGTTCGGTCTCATGCACCAGCGCATCCCAGCGCTTGAGGCTGGTGGGTGGGGTGTGCAGGCGCAGGCGGTCGCAGATCAGGCCATCCAAGCCTTGCTCGTGCAGCATACGCGGCACTTTGTAGATGGTGTCCACATCCCACATGCTAATCACGCCCCATTCAGGCACGTTGGTAAACAGGGAGATTTTTTCGCGCTCTTCAGCGGGGACTTTGCGCTCGGCGCGGCACAGCAGGGCGTCGGGCTGGATACCGATTTTGCGCAGCTCTTGCACCGTGTGCTGGGTGGGCTTGGTTTTGAGCTCACCGGCAGCAGCAATCCACGGCAGGTAGGTCAGGTGCACAAAAGCAGCGTTGTTGGGGCCTAGCTTGAGGCTCAACTGGCGCACGGCCTCCAAAAACGGCAGCGATTCAATGTCGCCCACGGTGCCGCCAATTTCGCAGATAGCCACATCGACGGCATCGGGGGTGCCAATGCCTGCGCCGCGCTTGATGTACTCTTGGATTTCGTTGGTAACGTGCGGAATCACCTGCACGGTCTTGCCAAGGTAGTCGCCGCGACGCTCTTTTTCTAGCACCGACTGGTAAATTTTGCCAGTGGTGAAGTTGTTGGATTTTTTCATGCGCGTTTCAATGAAACGCTCATAGTGGCCCAAGTCGAGGTCGGTTTCGGCACCGTCGTCGGTAACAAAAACTTCGCCATGCTGGAATGGCGACATGGTGCCCGGATCGACGTTGATGTAGGGGTCGAGCTTGATGAGGGTGACTTTGAGGCCCCGCGATTCGAGAATCGCGGCAAGGGAGGCTGAGGCGATTCCCTTGCCCAGGGAAGACACCACACCGCCGGTGACGAAGACAAATTTGGTCATGTCATTTTATAGGGGGTGGGAAATCGGAATTATAGGTGTCTGCTAAATTCCACACCATGAAAGAGCTTGCTGGCAAACATATCGTGCTGGGCCTCAGTGGAGGCGTGGCTTGTTACAAATCGGCGCAATTGTGTCGCCTACTCATCAAAGCGGGGGCTACCGTGCAGGTAGTGATGACGGAGGCGGCAGCGCAGTTCATCACCCCGGTGACGATGCAGGCGCTGTCCAATCGGCCCGTGTATGGCTCGCAATGGGATGCGCGCGAGGCCAACAACATGCCGCACATCAACCTCAGCCGCGAGGCTGACGCCATCCTAATTGCGCCGTGCAGCGCCGACTTTATCGCCCGGCTGGTACAAGGCCGCGCCGATGAACTGCTCAGTTTGCTGTGTTTGGCGCGGCCACAAGAGCGTGTGCCGCTCCTGTTGGCCCCGGCCATGAACCGCGAGATGTGGGTACACCCGGCCACACAACGCAACTTAGCCCAAGTGGCCCAAGATGGTGCGCTGGTGTTGGGCGTAGGCCACGGCGATCAAGCCTGCGGCGAAACCGGCGATGGCCGGATGCTAGAGCCGGAAGAGCTGCTGGAAGAGGTGATTGCCTTTTTCACCCCCAAGTGCCTTGCTGGGCAACAGGTATTGATTACCGCTGGCCCCACCTTTGAAGCCATTGACCCGGTGCGCGGCATTACCAACCACTCTAGCGGCAAGATGGGTTTTGCCATTGCCCGCGCCGCCCAAGAGGCCGGTGCGCAGGTGACGCTGGTGGCCGGGCCGGTGCATCTGCCCACGCCCAGAGGCGTACAACGGCTCAATGTGCAATCGGCCCAAGAGATGTTGCACGCGGTGACGCAGCAAGCGCCAGCAGCAAGCGTTTTTATTGCCACCGCTGCCGTGGCCGATTGGCGGCCAGCCCACTCGGCGCAGCAAAAAATCAAAAAAGATGGCTCTGGTGAAGTGCCCATGCTGTCTTTTGTTGAAAATCCGGATATTCTGGCTACGGTAGCGCAATCAGAGCGTGCGCAGGCGGGCGATTTGTTTTGCGTGGGCTTTGCCGCCGAAAGCCATGATTTGCTGCAACACGCCACGGCCAAGCGGGCGCGCAAAGGCGTGCCGCTGCTGGTGGGCAATATCGGCCCAGCCACCTTTGGCCGCGATGACAATGCCTTGTTGCTGGTCGATGCGGCAGGCCACCGCGAACTGCCCCATGCTTCTAAGCGGGAGTTAGCCCAGCAGTTGGTGGTAGAGATTGCCCAGCGCTTGCCCTTGCACCGCTAAACAGTTTTAAGCTGTTGTTGGAGGCCACTCATTCATGTTCCCTGATCCCAATAAAAACGACTGGGACACACCGCCCAACGGCGATTTTGTGCGCTACCTAGAGCATTTGGCCGCCACAGCCCCCACTCCCCCGGCGGGAACACCGAAATCAGCCCCCGCCACGGTGCAACCCACATTGCCGCTGGCTAGCCAGTGGGCAGCGGTGCTCGCAGCCCTGCACAAGGGGCGCGCTGTCCTGCTTTGGCTCACACTGGCGCATCTGGTCGCTTGGTTGTTACTCGACCGTGGCTCGGTGCCCGTGCTGATTTTCATGGCCGCCGTCTGGGGAGCATGGGGGTGGGCGCTGGCAGCCTTGTCTGACGATGCCCCCCCTTCCCAAAGGGCACGTTCTGGTTTAGAGCGGCTCCAACAAGAAATCCGTTCTCTGGCGCAGCAGCGCCAACATGAAAAAAGTAAAAAATGAAAATTGACGTCAAAATTATGGATGCGCGCTTGGCCGCACAACTGCCCGCCTATGCCACCCCCGGCAGTGCCGGTTTAGATTTGCGCGCCTGCCTAGATGCTCCCTTGACCTTGCAGCCCAACGCTTGGCAATTGGTACCCACCGGGCTGGCCATCCATCTGCGCGATCCGGGCTATGCTGGACTGATCTTGCCGCGCTCCGGGCTGGGGCACAAGCATGGCATTGTGCTGGGCAATTTGGTCGGGCTGATTGACAGCGATTACCAAGGCCAACTGATGGTCAGTGCTTGGAACCGCAGCAGCGTGGCCTTCACCATTGAGCCGATGGAGCGCCTAGCCCAATTAGTGATTGTGCCGGTGGTGCAGGCACAGTTTCAGATGGTGGAGGAATTTGCCACCGAAACGGTGCGTGGCGAGGGTGGTTATGGCTCTACCGGCACCGCTTGAGTGCCGGGGCGCTACTGCATCGCGTTATTTTTCAAGGAGTTTTTGTATGTCCAGCCTTTTGCGTCGCCTCAGTGGTGCGGCTTCTGTCCTTGCCTGCGTTACATTGACCGCTTGTGCCACTTACCCGTCTGAGCCGCAGCCGGTGTACTCTGGCAACGGCTACCAAACCCGCCCGGCGGCCCACAGCACGGGCTATGGCACCGAGTTGGCCCGCGTGAGTCGGATTGACGTCTTGCAGACTGCGCCGCAACAGCAGCAATCGTCTGGTGTAGGGGCTGTGGTGGGGGCAGTCATTGGTGGCGTATTGGGCAACCAGATTGGCCACGGCGGTGGGCGGGCGGTGGCTACGGGTATTGGGGCGGTAGGGGGCGCTGTGCTGGGCAATGCCCTAGAGGGCGACTCTGGCAGTGGGCGCTCTGGCCGCAGCTACCGCATCACGTTGCGCATGGATAGGGGGGGCTTTCGCTCCTACGATGTGCCATCGGCGGGGGACTTGCGCGCCGGTGACCGGGTACAGGTGTACCAAGGGCAAATCTCCCGTTACTAAGCCATCAATGCAACAGCGGGTTGCTTGGAGCCAGTGGCTGCACCCGGAAAAACCCTGTACCGGCGCTGCCACTGCCAATTTCTTCTTCGGTGGCTTCGCGCACGCTGCACACCTTGAGGTGTAACCGGATGGCAATGCCCGCCAGTGGGTGGTTGCCATCAAGCACCACATGGTCGGGGTACAACTCGGCCACGGTATAGACGGCATCGCGGGGCATCTCAGGGTTGCAGCCGGGGGGCAGAGCGTTGCCATCAAACACCATGCCTTCTTCGGTTTCAGCCGGAAAGAGTCTGCGCGGCTCTAAAAACAGCAACTGGTCATTAAAGTCGCCAAAGGCCTCTTCTGGCTCAATGTGCAACGATAACGTGGCACCGGTGCTATAGCCTTGCAGGGCTTGCTCGATGCGGGCAAGCAAATCCTCGCCACCGACCAAAAACTCTACCGGCTCGTCCAGTACATCCAGCTCTTCACCCAAGGTATCCGTGAGCGTCCAAGTGAGTGC
>JAIESZ010000367.1 GCA_019745615.1 Burkholderiaceae bacterium | reverse complement strand
TCGGCAAAGGCCCACAGCGCCGCCAGCATGGCTTCTTGTTGTTTGGCATGGCGCTGGTTGAGTACATACACACGGCCAGCCATAGGCAGGCTTTCTGCCAACACCCGCAACTGATCGCGTACCGACGCGGGCAGGCTTTGGAAGTTTGCCAGCGATACAAACCCGGCACTGCCCTCGCCCTTGAGTAGCAGTTGGCCCACGCTGTCAGAGGCACTGACGTAGCGCATGGTGGTGTTGGGTACAGAGTTGCGGTGCAACCAGTGTTGGCCCCACAGAGTCACTAGCGATGAGGCAGAAAGCCCGATCACTTTGCTGTGGGCTAAATCTTGAGGGGTACGAAAAGTGCTGTCGGACGCCACCAAGGCCACGGCCTTGAAATCGGCTTGGTAGGTCAGCAGTGGTAGGTAGCCTGCATCGGTTTGCATCAGGCGCGCCTGATGCCCGGTAGTAATGACCATGTCGTATTGCTGCGCTATACCGCGCCGAGCAAACTCTGTGAAATCCGGAGCAGTGACGATTTCTACTGGCCGTTGCAGGGTCTGCTCTAGCAGGTGGCGCAAGGGCTGGTACATCTCAATGATGACGCGAGCGCTAGAGTGGGGTGCTACCCCAATGCGAAACGGTAGCGGCCCTGAAGGTGCAGCCATGCCCCATACAGGCCACAGCCAAAGCACAAAAAGAAAGCAGAGGATGCGGCGCGTCATGATGACCTTGAAGGAAGAAAAAGGAAAGCGTGCACCCCGACCATGGCAAGGATGGCGGGCATTGCCTCAAAGGAACCCGATCTTACTTTTTTTGCAGCACGGTAGAGTGATGGCCTAAGAGACTAGAACCTGCTGCTAACCCTTCAATCGTTGCAGAGCAGCCCACAACGGAGCGCAACAGTGTTGACATCCTCTGCGCCCTAAAGGACGGAGATTCCTACTGCTAGACGGCGATGCCCCGCAGCACGAGCAAGTTTGGGTTGAATACGCTTCGTTCACTTGCCTAAAAACAATACCGGCCTGATGGCTCTTGTACTCCAACATCGTCTTCAGCGATGACCAACCCGCATCCAGTGTGGACTTGGCCATCTTGGTTTTGACCAGCTTGCTACTGGCCACGTCGCCTACGAAGATGGCGGCATTTTCTCGCACCAGTCGCTGCCGTACCTTGTGATGGCTGGCATGCTACTTCTACCGCCACATTGAAATACCAACGTCCCCGGCTGTCTTCGCTGAATGAGCCTGCGCGTAGCGCATATTTGGACAAGCCGTAGCTGTCCCAGAGACTGAATTTTTGTCCCGCAAACTGAATTTGCCCGGCCTTGTATTTGGCGTGCCCACCTTTGAAGGGAATCCAGCCCAGCGAATACTTGGACGACTTGGGATTAGAGACGCGCCAGTTCAGCCGCGTTTTCTTGAACTGCTTGCGCCGCGTGGCGTACTCAACGCACACCAGTTGCACCGTGCCACTGCCCACACTCACATCGTCGCATTGGCTGAATCCCGCCGTGCATTTTTGCAGGTCGTAGCCGGGCAGGTACTTGGGTCTGCCGTGGAAAGGCCGCGCTGCCTTGGCTGAAACCTCGTTGATGTGGTTCCAGACCTGATTGACCTCGCGTGCCATCTGGCGCAGCACTTTGGCGTGCTTGTCTTTGAGGCGCAGTTGCAGGGTTTTGGTGCTGGTGCTCACATCAGGCGTCATAGGCTATGCGGCCCCAAAGTACCACAGGCCCTACCGGCCTGCTCGCTCCAACCTCGGGCTGAACCCGGAGGCTTGCTGCTCGAACCGGGTCAAACGTCACTGCGCTCAATACAGGTCATAGACAAGCGATTTCTGAACATACATGGCAAAAAAACACCATGTAATGATGATGGTCAGAACTAATTCTGAGTCTAACCTTATAAAAAAACAAGGGTAAATTGTAAATCTGTGAAACATTGGTAGCATGGGTGGCCAAGCAGGTCTAGGCGCGTCAGTGTGACTGGGGCGAGGACGACGTGCGACATGGCTTAACAGAGAGCATGGCAGTGGTTCACAAGAAGGGTGGTCTGCGGCTCCGAAGCTGGGGGCAGAACACCGTTTTTGGTAGCTGCTCCGGTTCCGTCAATTAGCCGAAAACGATGAGAGGCAATCAGAGGTGTTGGTAGTACGGCTGCTGCCAGCCGGATATTGAAAACGGCAGCGGTTTTGTAACAATCTTTAAGTAACATTCTGAAAAATATTTTCAAAAATCATCCATGCGCAACAATCAGCCTGTCCACAATCAAGAATACGTTTTACGCGAAAATCAATCGCCTATTTCACGCACCGATACCAATAGCATCATTACCTTTGTAAATTCCGATTTTATTGAGGTTAGTGGATTTACCGAAGAAGAGTTAATTGGTCAACCACACAATATGGTGCGCCACCCCGATATGCCACCTGAGGCCTTTGCTGATATGTGGACTTACCTTAAACAGGGGCGTTCATGGACAGGAATGGTAAAAAATCGCCGCAAAGACGGGGGCTATTATTGGGTATTGGCCAATGCCTCGCCAATGTGGGAAAACGGCAAAGTGGTCGGTTATGCCTCGGTGCGAATGAAACCCTTGCCAGAACAAATAACGCAAGCTGAGGCAGCTTATGCCAAGTTGCGCACTCACTCTGGCAGCTCTGGCATTCGCATTGAACGTGGACGTATTGTGCGTACGGGTCTCTTAGGGCAATGGGACAAGCTGCTTGATTTGTCGATTGCTGCTCGTTTGCTGGCCTTGGTCATGTGCACCTTGGTTCTGATGGTGCTGGTGGGCTTGGTAGGTATCCGTGGAACACATGTTGCCAATCAAGAAGTGCACACTATGTACCGCGAAGCCGGGTTGGCAACCATTTATTTGGACAAGATTGGACGTTTGCAATACCGTAATCAAGTCAATATAGGCACTGCCTTGCTAGACCCTGTGCCCGCTAAGGTAGAAGCTCTGCTGCAAGAGACGGAGGCAAACCGAAAAATCATTAGCCAAACTTGGAAAGATTACCTAGAAATTGGCCACGAAGAGAACGAAAAAGCCATTCAAGATGAATTTGAGGCATTGCGTGCCAAATATCAAAAAGAGGCCACCAATCCAACGATGACAGCCTTGCGAGCAGGGGACTTTGCACAAGCCCAACAACTCTATATCCACAAGATATTACCCATTTATGCCGAGGTCAGTCGCAACCTTGATAAGCAACTAGACCAACAACAAATGAACTCTAAATTGGCGATGGAAGAGGCCGATGCCCAATACCATCAAGTCCTCGTGACCAGTTTACTGACCTTGCTGTTCGGGGTGGTGTTTACGGCACTCTTAGCATGGCGTGTACGCCTCAAGACCGTCGACCCTATCAATGCGGCAGTAGCAGTTGCCAAACAAATTGCAGCTGGTGCGCTCAACAATAAGATTGAACTCAAGGGGAGTGATGAAGCAGGCCAATTGATGGCCGCTTTGTTTGCGATGCAGCGCAGCCTGGCATCGTTGGCCGGTGGTGTGCTGGGTGGTGCAGAGCGCATCCAACAAGAGGCCAATGAGATTTCACACGGTAACAATTCGTTGGCTTCACGTACCGAAGAGCAGGCGGTGGCATTGCAAGAAGCTTCATCCAATATGGAGGAGGTGAGCATCACGGTACAGCACAATGCTGATCGGGCTACATCTGCCAACACCTTGGCGCGAGAGGCAGGTGGCATTGCCAACCAAGCTGGCGTGGCGATGGGACAGGTGGTGGGTACGATGGATGCCATTGCGCGCAGCTCAAAAACCATTACCGACATCATCGGCGTGATTGACGGCATTGCATTCCAGACCAACATTTTGGCCTTGAACGCTGCGGTAGAAGCCGCCCGTGCGGGCGAGCAAGGGCGTGGATTTGCGGTAGTGGCCAGTGAAGTGCGTAGCTTGGCCCACCGCAGCGCCAAAGCTGCCAAGGAGATCAAAACGCTGATTGAAGAGTCGGTAACGCAGGTTGAGGGTGGATTGACACAAGTGGGTGGAGCGCGCCAAACCATACACGCCACCATCGACTCGGTGGCGCGCATGGCTTCCATCATGGAAGAAATTGTCAACGCCTCTCACGAGCAAGGCGTCGCTGTGCAGCGGGTAGCGCAATTGGTGGTGCAGATCGATCAAGCGACGCAGCAAAACGTCCCCCTCGCAGAGCACGCGGCTGCGTCTTCCCAGTGTTTGGCCGATCAAGCTTTGTCACTCAAGCGCAATGCTTTAGTGTTTCGCTTGCATTAGGACATCAGAAAGAGGCTTATGGTATTTCAGCGCTTGGCCTGTGCCGCTTCGATCATCGCCTTGGCTATACCGCGCAAAATGTGGATTTCTTCAGTCTGCAACTGTGCGCGGTTAAAAAGTTGGTTGAGCCGGGGCATGAGTTTTTTGGGCGCTGCCAGATCCAGAAAATCTACCGCCACCAGCGCCTGCTCCCAATGTGCCAGCATTCCGGCCACTTGGGCAGCATCGGCGCGGGTCGGCGCTGTGGAAGTGGTGGGCGTTGTGGCCGGTGCGGCAAAACCGCCCAAAGCTTGTCGCCAGTCGTAGGCAATGACCTGAATGGCAGCGGCCAGATTGAGCGAGCCAAACTGCGGATCGGTAGGAATCTGCAAGGCCACATCGCAACGATAAACATCTTCATTGGCCATGCCAAAGCGCTCGCAGCCAAACAAAAAGCCAACGCCTGTTTCAGTGCAGGCAGCTGGCATTGCAGCAGCTGCGGTATTGCCCGTATCGGATGCGGGGTGGGCAGACAGGGCACCTTGCAACAGCAACTCAAAATGCTGGCGTGGGGCGCGTGTGGGGGGGCCAAAATCGCGTGGCGTCATGGCGGTGGCGCACAGGTGGCTCAGGCCGTCTAGGGCTTCATCCAGAGTCTCGACGATGCGGGCGTTTTTGAGTACATCCAAGGCACCGCTGGCGCGCTGGATAGTTTCTTCGCGGCGCAGTACGTTGGGCCAGCGCGGGGCTACCAGCACCAAGTCATCAAAGCCCATCGTTTTCAGGGCGCGGGCAGCGGCACCTACATTGCCAGCATGGCTGGTTTGGATCAGGATGAAGCGGGTTTTCATGGGTAGTGACAGGGCAGCGCTGCACAGAAGGCAGGCAGCAGGGCTAAAATCGGGGGCCTTATTGTCGCAGCGCGCATCGCCGGGCTGCGTCTTCCCTGTTCTTGGCCTGTGTGCTGTGGTTTTGCTCCCCAGCGCACCAACTCCTACAATTTATGTCGTCTAATCTGCACCCCATGCTCAACGTGGCCATTAAGGCTGCCCGCGCCGCCGGCGCTATCATCAACCGCGCGGCCTTGGACGTGGAGGCAGTGCGTATTTCGCAAAAGCAGATCAACGACTTTGTCACCGAAGTAGACCACGCCAGCGAACAGGCCATTATTGAAACCCTGCTCACCGCCTACCCCGGCCACGGCATTTTGGCCGAAGAATCGGGCAGCCAGTATGGTGCCAAAGATTCGGAGTTTGTCTGGATCATTGATCCGCTGGACGGCACCACCAACTTTATCCACGGTTTTCCGGTGTATGCCGTGAGCATTGCGCTGTCGGTGCGCGGCAAAATTGAGCAAGCGGTGGTGTATGACCCCAGCCGCAACGACCTGTTTACGGCCACCAAGGGCCGGGGTGCTTACCTGAACGAGCGCCGCATCCGCGTGAGCAAGCGCACCCAGCTCAAAGACAGCTTGGTTTCGACGGGTTTCCCATTCCGCCCCGGAGACAACTTCCAAAACTATATGCGCATGATGGCCGACGTCATGCCACGCACGGCTGGGCTGCGCCGCCCCGGTGCTGCCGCCTTAGACTTGGCCTATATCGCTGCCGGTTATTGCGATGGCTTTTTTGAGTCTGGCCTGAGCATTTGGGATGTGGCCGCAGGCTCGTTGTTGGTGACTGAAGCCGGTGGCCTGATTGGTAACTTTACCGGCGAGGCCGATTTCTTAGACCAAGGCGAATGCTTGGCGGGCAACCCACGCATTTACGGCCAGTTGGTCAGTATTTTGGGCAAGTACAGCAAGTTTGCCAGCGCGGGTGAAAAAGCTGGTTTGCGCCAAGCAGAAGCCACGGATGTGTCAGAACCAACCCCTGCGCCCGTTACAGAAGCAGTAGCTACCCCTAGCGCAATACCCGACGCGCCGTTTTAAGGCTCATGGTGGCTCTGCTCTGGGCCATTTCTTTAGCTACGCGCAACAAAGGCACCCGCATCCCTAAACGGCGCTCTGCGCCCTCAAAGGTCTTACGCCCCAGCGCGGCGTGGCGCTGCACAGAACGGAAAATTTGTGATGTCGCTACCCAAGCGTGGTTGACCCGCTTGGCTTGGAAGAGCCGGTTGAGCGCATTCTGAGATTAAAAAGCGCCTGCAATGGCTGCGCTGACGCACGATATACAGGCCAGAGCGACTGATGCTAAAGGCGCGGCTCAGTTGTCTCATATTGGCCTTGTTCGCAGTCAGCAGGCTTTGCATCACCTGATCTAGCAGGCGATCAAGGCCAAACCAAGGTGTCGGGTTAGGAGAGCAGCGAATCCATGTACCAACTCACGCCGGTTAAGGTAGTGGTAGTTATGGGTTGTACATACTCTTGCAGCTCGACATAGACATTATCTGCGGGCTGATTTTGACCGGCTGGCACTTGGTACAACACCCCGCCAATTTGCAGCAGCTCTATATGACGCACCACATCCACTGCGCCACTGGCCTTGTGCCGGATCAGTGCATCATGCACCCCAGCGGCAGTATTGGGCGTGAGGGCTGCCTCGTAATCTGACGGCCTGCCTAAGTACACCGCCACATCTATCCCCTCACCACCATCGAGCACATCGCTGCCGCTGCCACCCACCAACATATCGTTGCCCGCCCCACCCAACAGGATATTCTTGCCCGCATCCGCTGACCAGCCCGTTTCACTGAGCTGTTGATCGATGAGCTGTAGATGGCCTTGCGCATCAGTGAGCGCACGCGCATGGTGGGCATCGCGTGCCAAGGCTAGCCAAATCGCCGACCAGCTGCCACCCGCGTTCAGATGACTTACCCCTAAATTGGTGAATGCGGCGGTTGCACTGCCTGTGCCCCAGACTTGGTTCATCACGGCAGCCACCTGTTCTGGTAAGGACTGGTTTGCCCAGGTGGAATGGGTTCGCACCCAATAGCTATGGGCCATCTCGCCCAGTTGCTCACTGCTAAAGTGACCATCAGCAAAAGTGCCCATCTCGCTCAAGGTGGGCAAGCGCCCACCCAGCGCATGCACCAACAAGGCCGTGTCTTGGGCCCGTTGGTAGTTGTCATAGACCCACGCCAAGCGCGCATCAGTGACCAAGCCACTGCCGTGGTTGTTGCTCCAACTGTTAGTCAGGTGCAGGCCGGTGCTGTCGGCCAGCTCGGTGCTGCTGGGGGTAAAGTCCACTTGCAAGCGTCCCTCAGGCGTCAGGGCAAAACGCCAGCGCCCGGCGTCGCTGGGGCCACCTTGGAGCAGGTCGTTGCCATCGCCGCCTTGCAAGGTGTCATTGCCAATGCCACCCACTACCCAGTCGTTGCCGCCATCGCCAAACAGTTGATCGTCTCCACCTTTGGAGCCGATGGTGTCGTTGCCATCACCACCGCGCAGCACGTCATCGTCAGCGCCCAGCACCAAAAATTGCGCACTGCCATCGCCAATGACAAAGTTGCGCCCGTTGCCGCCGATGGCCGTAGTGGGGCCAATGACGATGGCAAACTCGACCAAACTCAAATCGAGCACGGAGCCGGGCGGGAGTTGGCGAGCATCAATCACCAAGGCCTCGGCCCGCTGCGGGTTGGTGCTGTCATCCTCGCCGGTGCCAGTGGTGCCCCGAATGACGATCGGTTGTGTGGGGGCTGCACTGCCTGCTGCTGCAGTCAGCGTGATGGTGCGCACGGTCACTTGGTCTTGATTGACCACGCCGGGCACATACTGGTCAATGCCTTGACCCAGCACTTCGACAAAGTCGGCGGGCATCTCAATGCGTGGCTCACTGGCTTGGATGAGTTTCTCGCGCAGGGTTAGGCGGCTGCCCTCGCTGCTTTCAGAGGTCAGGCCAACTCCGACGGGCAGGCTCACTTGTAGCAGCGGTTCGCCGCTACTGCTCTTAACCAGCGGAATATCGGCCAAAGCACCATTGGGGGTGTTGGGATCTTCGGGGCGGGTGTTGCTCACCGGGGCAATGGTCTGGGTGGTGGTGGTGATGGTTTGGCCATTGCTGCCGGTTTCGATGTGGGTCTGTGTTTGTACCGTGGTGCCATCGACAGTTTCTGTATTGGGAGCTGGGGCCGGAGCCGGAGCCGGAGCTGGAGCTGGAGCTGGAGCTGGAGCTGGAGCTGGAGCCGGAGCCGGAGCTGGAGCTGGAGCTGGAGCTGGAGCTGGAGCTGGAGCTGGAGCTGGAGCTGGAGCTGGAGCTGGAGC
>JAIESZ010000246.1 GCA_019745615.1 Burkholderiaceae bacterium | reverse complement strand
TGGCAAACACCAGCGCTGGGATAACGTCATCCAGATCGACATCTTCCGTTTTCCGATGGTCGATGTGGTCTGCACTGCCGACCGGCTACCGTTTCGCGACAACACCTTCAAGGCTGTCATCAGTCAAGCAGTGTTTGAGCATTTGCAGTACCCCGAATGGGCCGCCGCAGAAATTCGCCGCGTGCTGCAACCGGGGGGCATCGCCAAGATTGACACCGCCTTTTTGCAACCTGAGCACGGCTATCCGCACCATTTTTACAACGCCACCGAAACCGGCCTGCGCCACTGGTTCCGTGACTTTGATATCCGTTGGAGCGGCATTGAGTCTTACCAGCACCCCAAATGGGCCTTGAGCTGGTTTCTCGACATCTACCTAGACCGCATCACCCCCGAACAGCGCGCCCTGTTGCAGCAAACCCCCTTGGGCGATGTATTGGCGGCCTTACTGCGCAGCGGTCAAGGGCAAGCCCAAGAAGTGGATGCTCCCATTTTGGCCGCGCTAGACGCCCTGCCCGCCCATGAACTGCGCACCTTGGCAGCAGGTGTCTCGGTGGAGGCCATCAATCCCGCCAAGAGCTACGCGGCCCCGGTGCCCCAAACAGACCAAACTAGCACCAGCCCCAGCGCGGGCCACGATGACCTGCGCAAGCTGCTGGCTGCCAAAGAAGAAAACGCCCAACTGCGCCAGCGCCTTGCGGCTATGCAAGAGCAGCAGATCGTGGCGCAAGACCGCTCGCGCTATCTGGCCCAGTTCTACCCGCAAAGCCTGCGCGATGCTATGCGCCACCTGTCGCGCCGTATTGAACTGAGTGTGTGGATGCGTATCCGGTTCAACGCTATGACCCTGCTGCGCAAGCTGGTGCCCCAGTCCACGTGGGATCGCTTGCGCCTACAGCTGGCCCAGCGCCGCCGTGCTATCGCCTCCAAGCCGCTGCCCAGTGCTGCCGAGCCGCCTTTTTTGTCGGTGGTGCTCACTCCTAGCAACACCGCTGCCCTGACCGACACCTTTTTCTCGTTGGTGCGGCAAAGCTACAGCGGTTGGGAGTTGGTCTTACTGGAGGCCCCACAGCAATCGGTAGCTGTGCGCCATGCCATGACTGATTTTCAGCGGTTGGATAAGCGTGTGCGCACCGTACCCATTGCCGAAGCAGAAAACCTGCGCCAAAACGGCACTGCACCCACTACCCAAGCTGCCTACCGCCTGCACCTACCGGAAGGGGCCACACTGGCTTTTCATGCCATCCAAAGCTTAGTCACGTTAGCGCGCAGCCGACCACAAACCGTGGCCATTACCGCTGATTTTGACTACACCGACCATACCCGTGGTGGCGATACCGCTGTGCCCATGCGTTGCTACCACCAGCCTGAGCATGGCGACAATCCGCAGGCGCTGGGGCTACTGTGGGTGGCCCGTGCTGTGGCAGGCGCTGCTCCTGTGGCACAAGATGCCATCTTGAAACCCGCCGGACAGGCCGTAGCTTACATCCCGGAAGTGTTGTTCCACCACGCGCGTCAAGAGGCATTTTTGGCCTCTGAACTTTAAGGAAACCCCCCATGAAGCAGACCTTTCGATTGCCCCTGTGCGGGGCGTTGTGTGCCATCAGTGTCATTGCTGCCACCGGTTGTAGTACGACGGCACCATCTGCCAACTCTGCTGCCGTTTCGGCTATACCCGCTACGCCCCCGATTGCCATTAGCTACGCTGAAGGCCAAGAGCAGGCGCTGGCACAGTTGCAGCTCCAGCCAGCGCTGGAAGCCTATTGGCGTGCCCACAGCCAACGCGATTGGGCCAAGCTCTACACCATGGAGCACTCCCCCAGCGGGCCACTGAGTGAAAAGTTTTACATTCCTTACCATGCCCGTGCTTGGCCGGTGCTGGAGTTTAAGGTGCTATCCTCACAGCGCGATGAGGCAGCTGGTGACGTGCTGCTGAGCCAGCAGGTGGTTTACCTCCATCCAGACAAAGAAAAGCCCCATACAGCGTACCGCCAAGACAAATGGCGCTTGGTTGGGGCACAATGGCGGCATCTGGTTACCGATCCTATGCTAACCCAGCCCCAACCTACCCCTGAGCCTCAGCCTGCATCCCAGTAAGAACCGGTGCCGTTTTGCCCCCGGTTCTTGTTGTGTGCTGACAACAAACGCTGCTGAACTTGTGACCTTGGGCACAAGTTTAGCCCGGAAGATTGTGGCAGCATCCACAATTAGGTACCATGCAAGGACAGTCCATGCTTTTTGGCAAGCTGCCGCTGAGGCAGGCGGATTGTCTTTCTGATGTAGACTCGTTACTGGTTGGCTTTGCTGGCATCAGTCTTTGTGTCGGTAGTTTGTTTTAATTCTGTTAGGAGAAAGAACGTGATGTTGAAAAAATCTCTTGCCGCAGCACTGGGTGCAATGCTGATGGCTGGTACCGCTGGTGCCGTAGAAGTGGCTCAAGGCGGTAAGGGTGACCTGCTGATTGCTCCCGTGTTCATGACCGGTGGCGGTTGGACTTCCGAAATTAAGGTCATCAACACCAACACAGTTGATTCCGCTGTGGCTAAAGTGGTGTTCCACGGCCCCGTGCGTTCGGAAGAAGTCTTGGACTTCTTGGTCTTCTTGAGCCCCGGTGACGTCTGGACTGGTGTTGTGCAGCAAAATGCTGATGGTACCGTTGGTGTTTCCAGCGCCGATCCTTCGGCTATCCTGACCCCTAACCTGAGCAATGGTTGCCCCTCCACTTCGGGTGCTACTTCGGGTCTGAACCCTGCTGAAGCCCGCTTCACTACTCCTCACACTGTGGGCTACGCCACTGTGACTGAGTCCCGCATGATCCGCGGCTTGGGCGCAGCTCCCGTGGCTAAGTCGGCCGTTTTGGCAGCTTACTCTTCCCTGTGCGCTGCTGATACAACTATCACCACCGCTGACACTGACAACGTGCTCACAGGTTCGGTGACTTTGGTCAACCCACAAAACGGTAACAAGCTGTCCCTGCCCCTGACCGCTTTGGCCAACTACGACAACCAAACCTACCTCAAGGTGGGTGACCTGACTGCCTTTGCTGGCGCTGGTAAAGTAAGCACCAAGGCTCAAGTAGAAGATGCTCTGTGGGCCTCTGACTTTGCTGTGCCTTTCAACAACACCACTGGCAACCTGACATTTGCCACTGTGACCTTCCCAACCAAGGAAACTTACAACCTGAGCCAAGGCACTCAGTACACCCCCTTCCCTAACGCTGTGCCCGTGTCTTACGCCGTGCGCAACGAAGAAGAAGAAGTACTGGGCACCGTCGGTTGCCGCGTTTCTCCTTGCCCGCTCACTCCAGGCAACAGCCTGCCTAACGAGTTGAACATTGTTGCCTTGGCTGCTGGTGGCTCGATTGCTGCCAGCACTGCTAGCCAAGTGAACACAGAGCGTTTCACTAAGGGTTGGGTCAATGTGGCTATCGCTCCTGAGCCTTCGGACACCCGCAGCAACGTGAACTACAACAACTTCAACCAAGTTGGTGCCCCTGCACTGGTGACCTACATCCACTGGGATTACACCTTGGGTAGCCTGCAAGGTACTTGGCAATATGCTGCTAAGACCTACGCACCTGCTGCTCGCTAATTCTTCTTGTTAAGATAAGCGCAAGCCACCAAGCAGTCTGCTTGGTGGCTTTTTTGATGGTTTGAAAATTGATTTTCAAAATGAAAAAAAATCTCCGCAACGCTTTTTATATTCTTCCATTGCTTTTTGGGTTCATGGTTGCTGCTCCAGCTGTTGCACAACAAAAAGGCGATTATTCACCATTGGTAAAGCAAGGTTATTTTGATTATAAAGACGTCTATAATCCAGATACAAAAGTTGTGTATGAAAGTGGGGATGCTTTATTAACAACATCTCATACTGATCTCTCACTTGAAAGAGTAAAGTTTTTTGTTCCTCCCGGAACTAAGCGTTTTACTGTCAGTTTTTTAACTTACTTGAGTCCACAAGAGGCTAAAGCTGCTGGTCGATTTGGTGCTGTTCCTACCAGCACGGCTGCCGATGTTACGGCAGCAACCATGATCCGCAATACGGCAAATACGTTGCAAAGATTAGTGGCTGGAGAAGAGTTGCCATTCTATTCCCCTGAGGGAAGTGGCAATTTAGGAATTTCAGAGCCTTATCAATTTGATACCTTTCGAGTTAATAATGGCGGGTATATTTACCTGCATGTGCTGTCAGTCCCTGGGGGAATGGTAAAAACATTGCAAACTCGGATGGTCGTCGATGAGGCTTGCTATCGTAGTTGGTATGCCCATGCCCAATGGGATGCCCAAGGTAACCCTGATGAAAATGCTGCCCATACCTGTGCTGGCAGTACCGGTACTACAGCACCAGCCCTCACAGGCATTACCCTGTCTCCTACCACTTGGAGTGGTGCAACCAATGCAGCCAACACGACTGTGACGGTGAAGCCCGAACCAGCAGGAGCTACACTCCCAGCCTGCACTGCTAGCCCAGCTAATTTATTGACCGCTGGAGCAGCATCTGCCACACAAGCACAGTTCAGTATCATTCCTACAGCCGTCACTGCTGTTAATACCAAAGCTACTATCAATTGTGGTGGTAAAACGGCTTCTTTGACGCTGCAGCCTGCGAATGCTGATGTTGTCCAGATAAAAGATAATCTGCCCAGTGTGGATTTGAGCGGAAACTTAGTTCTCAACTTTAAATTGGCACGCCCCGCAGCTGACATTGTTGGTAAAACCAAGACCAGCTTTTGGGTTGCAGCTCGAATTCCTACTGATGGTTTTTTCTTTACCCAAGATCAATGGTTCTTCTTGACGCCAAACGCATGGGAGCAGATGGTATTGCCTAATCCATCGCTGGTTGCTTACAAGACAAATCAAACACCTAAAACTGAAACGGTTTTGGTCAGTCCTATCAATTTGCCTAAATCGCTTCTTACAGAATTTAATGTTGAGATTTATTTTGGCTACATGGATGCCGAAGGTGGTTTTAAAAACATGGGTATTGTTTGGAAAAAAGATTGATAGGGAAGTGGGGTAGGCTCGATTTATTCTGATTCCTGCTTTCCTGCCTTAGGTCTCTGACCATCAAAAAATGCCCCTTGCGATTTTGTCGCAGGGGCATTTTTCTTTGGGTTGTGCAGCCCGTAGTTCAGGTGGGGGTAGCGTCACCCGATGCTAACCTAACGTCCTAGGTTGCTAAACGGATTGACAAAAGGCACGTTGGTTCGTTGTCCCGGATTAATTTTGGCTGCCGCCAAGGCTGCCGCCAAACTGTTAGCAACGTTCACCTCTGTCCCTGCGGTGCTGTTGGCCGCAGTAGCTGCTGTGGCGTTGCCTGCACCGCTGTGGTTACTGACAGCGATGCTGCCTGCTGCCGCATTACCAGAGCTTGCATTGGCGGTGGCTGCTGGTGGAGCGTTATCTGCGCTGGCTACGGTACTGGCTGGGGCTGTACCCGTGGGGCTGGCGGTAGCATCTGCAGCACTGGCCCCCTGCACGGGGGCGGCGGCTGCCACCGGTGGAGAGGCCCCAGCATTGCGATCGGTCTTTTTCGTGAAATACACCAGTTGTTGTCCACCACGGGCTTGGAGCACCAAATGGGTAGGTTCGATCTTGCTGAGGGTGAACTCGCCCACTGGTTGGCCTTCACTCAGGTTGGCAAACGGTCGGCCTTCAGGGGCCAACTGGGCAAAACGCCTACCCACTTTGACCGTGGCTCGCTTGACCGGGCCAGCAATCACCACACCATACAGTTGCAGGTCTTGGTCTGTGACGGGGGTGGGTGGTGGCGGCGGCGGTGGTGGCGGCGGCGGTGGCACCCGGTCGGGCCAGACTTTGCGCTGGGGATCAAATGGGTTGCTGGCTTGGAGTGAGGGGGCTACCAATGGCGGCGGTGCTACTGCCGCTGGGGTTGCTACCGGGCTGGCAGTTGGTGTGGGCGAGGGTGTGGTGGCACCCATTTGGGCTTGCACACCCGTGACCACACAGGCCAGAGAGACAGACAGCAGAAGTCTGGACGTAGAGTTCAAGTGAGATACCTTGAAATAAAGGATTAGGGTGTGGCGCTGGCGGGCCAGCAAAAGAGTTGGCAGGCGCTGGTTGGAGTGTCTATGCTGCCTAGGCGTCCGTACACGGGCGCACCTTCAAAGCAAGACAATACTTCGTTGGCCACCGCCGCACAAGCGCCGGTGCCTGTCATGCCGATGGCGGGTTGGAGCAGGGGGCTGGGGCTCAGTTCCAGCACCCAGCCAGTTTGCCAAGCGGGTGGTACCGGCAGGGCATGACCACCAAGCTGCCATGATGGCACGGTACGCAGCACAGGCTGGCTGCTCATGGTACGAGATTTGTGCAGCCAGCGCTGGTCGTTGGGGTAGTGCTTGTCGAAATAGATGCGCGCCCCTTCTGCCATCAATACGGCCTTGTGTGGCAGGTTACGCCAAGCATGGATGGCTTGGGCTTGCGGCACCGTGGCCATTTTTGCACCTTGGTGGCGCAGCCGCAGGCACAGATCCGAATCTTCAAAATACATGAAAAAGCGCGGATCGAACATGGGCTCGTGGGCTGGTAGGGCGCTGCGGCGCAGCATCATGATGCCCCCAGACAGTGCCCGTTGTCGCACAGGGGTGTGAGCGCTCCAGTAACGCAGGTTTTCTGCGCGGGCAGCCTTGGCCAAACGCAATGCGGCATGGGTGTCGCGTTGGGCCCGTTCTGTGGCCCAAGCGCGCAGTGCTGTGGGCAGCCAAGCCGGGGGCAATTGCCATTGGCAGGCGGTATCGAGAAACTGGCGTGGTGCCACGGCGGCCAGTGCGGCATCATGCTCTAGGGCTTGGCGCAAGGCACGTACGCAGCCGGGCAGCAGGCGCACATCAGGATTGACCAGCAACAAATGTGGGGCTGGGGTGGCTTGTGCCGCCAAATTGCACCCCCGGCCAAAGCCGATATTGCCCGGTGCGCGCAGCACGCGCACATCAGTGGGCAGCAATTGTTGGAGCCGATGGTGCTCGGCGGCATCATCGCTGTTGTCTACCACCACCACGGGCAGATGAGGCGCATCAGCGCGTACCGAGGCTACGGCTGCGGCAATGTCTGCCGCGCCAAAATAATTGACCAAAATGGCACAGGTATCGTTCATGGGCTTGTGGGGCTTGTGGGGCTTGCGTGGGATGCCATAGGGCGGGCGCGGATCAGAAAAGCATAGGTGTCCCAGCTGGCAGTATTGACCTGTAAGCCTGGAGTTTGCGCCCAGTGTTGTTGCCATTGCGGCGGACAAGGGACTTGCACACGCTCGCATTGCTCGATGGTGTAGCCCGCTTGGGCAAACAGTTCTTGTACGCCCTGTTCGGTAAAAAAGCGCAGATGCGTAATGCAGTGAATGCCCACGGGGCAGTAGTCCCAGCGGCCTTCTAGCAGATCGGCCACCACACCCCAATGTCCCACGTTGGGAATCGAGGCTACCACTACCCCTTCAGGCGACAACAAAGCGCGTGCGCGCCCCAGCCAAGCGCTGGGATCGACAGCGTGTTCTAGCACGTCCAGAAAGGTGATGCAGTCAAACGCCTGCTGGCCTTGGTGGGGCAAACCGGCAAAAGACTGGGTGAAGAAGTCTCCAGGCCAGACATGATCGACATGTGCCGATGCCAGTTCACAGGCTTGTTTGGAATACTCTGCAAGGTGGGTTTCGCAGCCCCGCGCTTGTTTGAGTGCTTGCAGGAAGCCGCCTTCGCCACCGCCTACATCCAGCACACGCGCAGCATGGGTAGGAATGAGCGGCAGCACTTCTTCACGTCTGCCTTGGTGGTAATCGGCAAAACTGTGCACAAATGCTGCCGGGGCTTGGAGGTGCTGCACCTCCCCATGATGGATTTGGTGGCGCAGAGTACCTAGGGTGGTCAGGGTTACCAGTGGCACATGATGGTCGGGGGCTGGCGTTGCCAAGGGTTGCTTGACGGTCAGTTGTTGTTGGTAGCGCTCTAGCCCGCGCAGCGTGCAATAGTCTGGCGCAGGCTCAGGGGGATGGCCAGAATCGCAACTATGAATGATGGTGTGGGGGCCGTTGTGATCTAGCGCTTGATGCAGCCGTGCTAGCGCGCCAGCGGTCAGAATCACATGGGCATGGGCCAGCAGCAGTACTCTGGCATCATCAGCCAGTGGTAATTGTTGCCCTTGGGTCAAAGCCGCAGCGTAAAGTGCCTCTGATCCAGAGGCTATGGCTTCAACCCAGTGTGCTGCACGCGGTAAAGTGCGTTGAAGTTGCGCCCAGCCACTACGAAACTCTTCTGAAGCCTGTAGATTGGGGGAGGGGCCAATGGCGATCAGTGCTATGGAATGGAGTGGCGTGGTCATTTTTACAGGGGCCGTTGAGCCATATAAAATCAAAGAGGGCCTGACGCGGCCCGTATATAGTTGGCATACTGATCGGCTGCCCACCACCGTCCGGGGTT
>JAIESZ010000365.1 GCA_019745615.1 Burkholderiaceae bacterium | reverse complement strand
ACCGGAACCTGTGCGGCATCCTGCAAGGCACCTTCTGCGGAGCCTCGGTACACGTCATAGACACCCACCACGTCGGCGATGAACAACGCATCGAATGCGCCACGCTCGAGCTCAATCGCCAGATTCGTCCAATACTCCAGATCGTTGTAGCGCGAGGCCTGACTCGAAGGATGCCTCCAAGTGCCAGCCGCCTGATGACCGACGCAGGTCATGTCAAAAGCGTTGAGGATGATGCGTTTCTTGGAAGTAGTCATGGGAAAGGCCTGTTGGGAAAATGAGGAATCAAGAACTTGATCGCCCGTGCGATGGATGAGTGCGAATCACGCGGCAAGAGGGATTGAGGCGGCTTGCACTTCGAGCGCCGGAGCACGATCCAGCAAGGGCACAGCGCGCTCAATCGCCAAACGGATGCGCGCCAGCAATGGGGCGCTGGTTACTTCGTAGTGGCTAAAGTCCTGCTCAGTGGCATAAACACCAATGGGCAGCGTGCGCGCTTGGAAAAAGCTAAACAGCGGGCGCAGCTGGTGGTCAATCACCAGCGCGTGGCGCTCGCTGCCGCCAGTAGCGGCCAGCAGCACCGGCACCTCGATCAGTGCCTCGTGGTGAACAAAGTCAAACAGGTGCTTAAACAGGCCGGTATAAGAGCCGCGATAAACCGGGGTGGCCACAATCAGCACATCGGCAGACTCGATGGCTTGGATACTGGCCTCTGCGACGGCGGGCAGTTGGGCGCGTGACAGGGCACTGCCGATCAGCGGGGCCAGTGAACCCACATCAATGTGTTGCACTTCAATGGGCACAGCATCGCCCAAGGTGTTGACCAGTTGCTCAATCAGCGCCTGTGTGCGCGAAGGGCTTTGCACACTGCCCGAAACGGCAACTACTTTGTAAATCTGACCCATCTCCATCCTCTCCAGAAGCCAATGCAGGGGCAGGCCACAACTGTTACGGCCTGTATGAATGGCAGCAAGGTGCTGCGCTACAGGCCGTATTCTGGAGATGAAAAAAATATTTTCTTGCTAGGAAAACAGCAATGCTTATGCGGTTTTTGGCTTTCGCTTAACCCTTTGTTTTATAAGGATTATTGTGAATAACAATCTATTTTTATAAGAAAAACAAATTTGCTTATATATAAACCACGCCCATCCAATGCGAACCAACGTGTTTTTTGCTGCCTTAGTGTTGCTCCAGCAACAGGCGCTCCCTACTTCTCAGATCCAAGTTTCCATGCCCTCATCGGCATGGGTGAGCGCAATGGTTCGAAACTCGTCGCCCAGTGCCATAAAGGCGTCGACCACCACCGGGTCAAAATGGCTACCACTGCCTTGCACAATGATTTCTGTAGCCTGAATATGTGAATACGCCGGTTTGTACACCCGGCGGCTAATCAGTGCATCATAGACATCGGCCACCGCCATGATGCGGCCCGGCAGTGCAATCTCCGTGCCTTTCAACCCTTGCGGGTAGCCCTTACCATCCCAGCGTTCGTGGTGCCCCAAAATAATCTGGCGGGCAAATTGTAGAAACACGCTCTCGCCTTGGCTGCCTTCGGCCACTTCCAATGCCTTGGCACCATAAATGACATGCTGCTTCATTTCTTCAAACTCTTCAGGCGTTAGCCGCCCAGGCTTGAGCAAGACCATGTCCCGAATAGCCACCTTACCAATATCGTGCAATGGCGCACAACGGTAGAGCATCTCGACACTGACCGGATCGAGCAGATGCTGATAGGGGCCTTGGCTGCTGAGGTGCTGCGTAAGCGCCCGCACATAATTTTGCGTGCGCTTGATGTGCCCACCGGTTTCATTGTCGCGAAACTCGGCCAAATTAGCCAAGGCCTCAATGGTAATTTGCTGCGTCAGGGCCAACTCGGCGGTGCGGGCACGCACCAGTGCTTCCAGCTCTTGCTCGTAGCGCTTCAAAACCAAGTGGTTGCGCACTCTGGCCTTGACCAACACCGGCTCAAACGGCTTGCGGATGTAGTCCACAGCCCCTAATTCCAGCCCCAAAGTTTCGTGCCCCACCTGATCGAGTGCACTGATAAAAACCACCGGAATGTGCGCAGTCAAGGGGTCATTTTTAAGCTGGCGACACACTTCGTAGCCATCAATGCCCGGCATCATGATGTCGAGCAAGATGATGTCTGGCTGTGGCAACTTACGGGCAATTTCTAGTCCCTTTTCTCCAGAGATGGCCGCATGAATGGTGTAGTCCGTGCGCAATAGCTGACGCAAAACCTCAATATTTTCTGGGGTGTCATCCACCACCAGAACGATCTGCCTTTTCTCTGGCATGAGTGCACTCCCTCTTGTTGTTTTATAACTTCCGAGTGAGCACAAGGTCGGCCACCCATTCATCCAGCACATCACAGGCCCCTTGAAAATCAAAGACCCTCACTTTTTTCTCTAGGGTGCCAAGGTGCCGGTCAGATACACCAACGCCTTCCCGCAATTCTTCCATCAGATCCAGTGCTTCGGTATTGCCTGAAGACAACAATTCACGCAATTGCAATAACATAACACGCAATGGCTCGCGGTCGATATGCGTCGTAGCCACTGTGGCTAACGGCGCTGCCAAGGTAGCCAACCCTTCCAGCACAGGCTCTAACCGTGCCACTACTTCGTGCAAGCATTGTTCCACCTGCACCACTGGTTGTTGCTCACGGCAGGCCTTTTCTAGCTCCTTGGCGGCCTCAGACAAAGCGCCAGCACCTACCGTGCCAGAGACACTTTTGAGTGTATGGGCCAAGCGTGTGGCAGTGGGCCAGTCCTGCGCCCGCAGGGCACTGCAAAAATCAGTGCTAAAACTCTGTTGACCCTGATAAAAGAGCCGCAGCAGCTTGCTATAGGTAGCCCGGTTGCCATTAGACAATCGCAACCCGGTCTCTAGATCAATCCCCGGCAAGCTGACAGGCCAAATATCTGCCCCGCTGACTGTAGCAGGTGGGGCAGATGCAGGCACCGGCACCACCAAAGACGCTGGCCTGCGCACCTGAGGATGAATCCACTTAGCAATCGTGGTAAACATCTGCGCTACATCCAGTGGCTTGCCAATCTGGTCATTCAGCCCGGCAGCAATGGCCTTTTCTCGGTCACCCGCCATCACGTTGGCCGTCATGGCAATCACTGGCAGATGGGCCCATGGGGATGCCCGAATGGCCTTTGTAGCAGCATAGCCATCCATGACCGGCATTTGCAAATCCATCAGCACACCATCAAACGCTTCCTTGCCCAACCAATCTAGCGCCTCTTGCCCGTTGTTGGCAATGCGTGTCGTGATGTTGGCCTCGGCCAACAAATCTACCGCCAACTCCTGATTGAGTTCGTTGTCTTCTGCCAACAACAGGTGGGTGCCACGCAGGCTTTCCATCAATGCGCGCAACTCCTCGTTGCGCAAGGTGCGGTGGGTGCGTACAGGCACTACATGGCCATGCACCCGCAGCAGAGTTTCCAGCAGAGTCGAGGGTGTCACTGGCTTGGCCAAAACCTCCTCAATACCGGTGTGGTCAGGCAAATCTTCGGGGTCGCGGGCCGTCACAATCACCATCTTGGGCCACTGCTCTGGTGGCATTTGGCTGCGCAGCAAACGGGCGCACTCTAAACCATCCATCTCTGGCATCATCCAGTCCATCAGCACCACGGCGTAGGGCCGCCCAGTGTCTTGGGCCTGAATAATATCGGCCAAAGCCTTGGCAGCGCTGTCGGCCACACTGGCCTCAAAATGCAGCGCTGTGACCATACGGGCCAGAATTTCGCGGGCGCTTTCATTGTCATCTACCACCAGCACCCGCTGGCCTTGCAATGGTGGTATCAGTGGCAGGCGCTCTGACCCACCCTGTGCGCAACCGATCGTCGGCCAAGTGAAATGAAAGGAACTGCCGTGGCCCAAGGTGCTTTCCACCCAAATGCGCCCGCCCATCATCTCTACCAGATTTTTGGAAATAGCCAGCCCCAATCCAGTGCCACCATAGCGGCGGGTGGTAGAGCTATCGGCTTGGGTAAAGTTATGAAACAGCCGTTCCTGCTGCTCTTGGCTGATACCAATACCAGTATCACGGATAGTGAAGTGCAGTTCCAACATGGAACGGCCATCCTCTGACTCCTGCGCTCTAGGCGTGATCCGAACCCCCAACACTACCTCGCCATGCTCGGTAAATTTCACAGCGTTGTAGCCGATGTTGGTCAGCACTTGGCCCAAACGCAAAGGATCACCCGTCAACTCACGCGGCAGATTGGGCGGGATATCAAACAACAATTCGAGACCTTTTTCTTCGGCGCGCAAGCCCACCACCCCAGAAAAGTCCTCTAGCACGTCTTGCAGGTTAAAACACACCTGTTCCAACGTGAGTTTGCGCGCTTCAATTTTAGAAAAATCCAGAATATCGTTGATAAGCCCCAGTAGCGATTGGGCCGAGCGATGCACCTTGACCAGATAATTGCGCTGGCGCTCAGACAGTGGTGTTTCTAAGGCCAAATGCACCATGCCGGTAATCACATTGAGCGGCGTCCGGATTTCGTGGCTCATATTGGCCAGAAAATCAGACTTAGCGCGGTTGGCTGCCTCAGCCTCGCTTTGTGCCTGTTGTAATTGTTGCTCGCTGCGTTTGCGGCTGGTGATATCCAGCATGGCTCCCAGCATCCGCAAAGGTTTGCCATCGGCATCACACAACACTTGGGCCACCTGCTGCACATAGCGTTCCTGCCCCGTGGTAGCACGCAAGATGCGATGCTCCATCTGCCAGCCTGTCTCCGGTGCCTGTTGGGCGCAATGCAGGGACTCCTCCACCTTGGCCCGGTCTTGAGGATGAACAGCGTGGAGAAACCGCTCTGTGGCACTGGTAATTTCTCCGGGGGCATAACCCAAAATTCGATAAAGCTCATCTGACCAGCGCTGGCTACCATCGCACAAGTCCCACACCCAACTGCCCAAATGCGCCATTTCTTGGGCACTCTCTAGCATGATGCGGCTCTCCACCAACTGGGCGGCTGTGTTACTCAATTCAGCAGTGCGGTGTTGCACACGCACTTCCAGCTCGCTCTGAATAGCATGCAATTCAGCGGTGCGCTGGGCAAAACCACGGGCCAGCTCTTCCAGCTCGTCATCGGTGCCCAACGGGGCATCAAGCGGCGTACTCACATCCTTGCCGGTGATACGCTGATACAAAGTGAGTATGGGGGCCGTAATAGAGTTGCCCATCCACGCTGCCAGCAGTAAAGCGGCAAATAGCAAAAACACGCTGATAAGTAAAAAGCCCCCTACCACAGCCCAAACCGCTTGGCGGTGTACCGATTCAGGCAAGCCAATTTCCATGCGCAAGTTAAGCCCCTTGAGCAAAGGCATGGTTGCGGCCTCTGGCCCTAGCATTTGATGGATGTAGGTCTCGTGGGAAAGATGGTTATGCACCAACACAAGCTCGGTACCCATCAGCAGATGGTAGTAGGCTTGTGAGTCGCCTGGTGCCTGTTTCATGGTCAGTGCAGCCAAGTCAAACTCCACTACCACCGCACCTTGAATGGTCTTGTAAAAAGTGATCGGCACCATCACCACCAATCGCCTGTTCGATGGACGCACAAACAATACCCGGCGTCCCATACTCAGAGCATTACGCAACTCTGGTGAAGCGTTGTATTCAATGCGCTCGGTGTGCCATTGGTACACCGGTCGGCCATCAAAATCAACCAGCGAAAACGCCACCACCTCACGGCCTTGGGCAAAATTGCGGGCCAACTGCGGCAGATAGGTATCGTGCCCTTGCTGATCCATCAAGCCATTGACTACCAGCGGATTGTCAGCCAGCCGCTCAGAGTTTTCCACCAGCGCCGTGATACGCGCCTCCAACAACACCAGCGATGAGCGAGCCATCTCACGCAAGCTGTTTTGCATCTGGCGGCCTAGCTGTGCATCCATCATCAGAGCTACGGCCACGGTCAGAAGCAACATGGTGGCCGACACCAAGGCGCAAACCTGCAAAATCACGCGCCGCTTGAGACTGCGGCGCACACCCAACAGTTGGTCTACTCCGGCGCTGCGTTGCCCGATCAAGGCGACACCACCACAATAGCACCATCTGCTGCAAAACGCACCATATGGTAGTTCTCTGAACCCAGCGCATCATGGCGCGTGGCTGTAAATGCCGGAGCATAACGGCGTACTGCACCCTCCATAGGTGGTAACCGCTCCAGCGCTTGGCGTACCGCTGCCCGATCTGTGCTGCCAGCCTGTGCAATGGCGCGCGCCAGCAAATGTACTAAGTCGTAAGCTTGTGCCACCGCCTGTGGAGCAGTCACTTCGCGTAGCGAGGCCACCCCATAGCGCTGCTGGTATTTTTGGGCTAACTGCTGGCTTTGTAGGCGCGAATTGCCCAGAAAAGTAAACGTCTGAAAGAAACGCATATTGACTTTGGCCAAAGCATCACGGTTGGTAGCCCAAAAATTCCCCGAACTGATACCCCAATGCGAAATAACCGGCAATGCAGAAGCATGCTCTGCCAAGGTGCGAACCACCAGTCCCCCCTCAATCCCGGTAGCCACCATCACCAACACATCGGCACCAGAACGCTCAAGGCGGCGCAAAGTGTCGTTGAAATCGGCTTGCCCACGGTTAAACGACTCGACCTGTAGAAAATCATGTCCAGCCCGCTTCAGGTGCTCCTGCATCCGCTCCAAATTGACCCTGCCCCAGACAGTATTCTCTAACAAGATCACGGGGCGGCGATAACCTTGTTGCAACAAATGGTTAATGATAAACGGAGCAGCCAGCCTATCGTCAGCAGAAAGCCGGAACACTGGACCGGGGGCTTGATCGGGCGTGAACAGATCGCCCACCGAAGCCCACGCCACCAAGAATGGCAGTCCTGTCGTGGCCACAGCCTCTTTTTGTGCCATCACCACCGCAGATTGCACCCCACCCAGCACAGCCACCACGTCAGAGCGGCTAGCAAAGGCGTTGATATTGCTCACACCCAAACTGGGTACACCCTTATTGTCACGTGCCACCAACTGCAACGGCCGCCCTAGCACACCACCAGTAGCATTGATTTCTTCAATTGCCAAATGGGCACCACGCCGAAAACCCAGAGCCGCCATCGTGGCATACTGAGACAGATCGGCGTCCAGCCCGACAACGATGCGTTGGGCGGGGCCATACTTGCGGTCCAAAATCTCTTCGGTACGCGACATAATGTCGGAACCAATTACCTCTTCAAACAAAGCCGGTATATTGGCCATCACGGCCTTAAACTTTTCGCGCTCAGCATGGCTAGGCTCATGCACGGTCACACCGGCCCGGCGTATGGTTTCTAGCAGCGCGGCCTCACGGCGGTGAGTCTCTTGCCACTCCCAAGGGGTCAGCTCTTTAGCAGTGTCCACCAGCAGCTGCTGCCACTGGGGGGGCAGGTTGTTGAAGGTACGGGCACTGACCATGAACACGTAACCCATGTAACCATGGCTACTGAGTGTCAGATGTTTTTGCACTTCATGCAGCCCCATACTCACAATAGCCACCAGCGGATTTTCTTGTCCATCGACCACCTTGTCGGCCAACGCTTGGCGTGTAGCATGAAAATCAATCTGGATCGGATTAGCCCCAAGGTTCTTGAATTGCTCCATCAACAACCGGCTTTTCATCGTGCGGATGTTCAGTCCCTGAAAATCAGTTGGTACATGCAGGGGTTTATTGGCCGTGAAATGCTTAAACCCATTCTCCCAGAAGGTCACCCCCACCAAATCAATGGACTGCAAGCGCTGTAGCAACATCTGCCCGGGCTCACCATCGAGCATGTCATACAAGTCTTCGCGGCTAGGAAAATAAAATGGCAGATCAGCATACTGCATGGCCGGAACAGAACTGCTGACTTTGGCTGTTGGCGTCAAAACGATGTCCAACTCGCCGGTGCGGGCCATTTCTAACATTTTATCATCCGTGCCAAGCTGCTGGGCAGGAAAGATTTCGATCCTCACCTGCTGTTGGCTGCGTTCAGCCACCAGTGTGGCCAAGCGCAGGGCCGCTTGGTGCAAGGCACTGTCTATGGGAATGTTGTGCCCCAGCCGCAAGGTATAGATTGGCCCGTTCGCCACCTCTGGTGGCTCTGTAGAAGCCCGATTTTGCACCCACCACACCACCAACCCAAGCAAAACCAGTAAAAAGACACCACCAATGGCAGCAATTTTTTTCGGGAACATATGCTTACTCCTTGGGGCAAGTTTGATGACAACCACATGGCGATAGCCACCGCGGTCGGTATCCACGCAATACGGTGATTGTAGAACGGCACCATGAAGCAGCTACTGATTAGCTTCCCCAAAGCGAAACCCCCTCTGACCGAAAGGATCAGAGGGGGATGCTTTAATATTAGCCTGACGATGACCTACTT
>JAIESZ010000107.1 GCA_019745615.1 Burkholderiaceae bacterium | reverse complement strand
ACCTTGGGCGCACGGGTCTTGCCTGAGCTAGACAACTGCCTACTGGTGCTCGACGAAGCGCACCACCTGCCCGCCACAGCATTGGAGCAATTTACTTGCAGCATGGATTTGAGCCGCCTGCTTTGGATTGACCGCCTCGCGCAGCGGGCCATACGCATCGGTACACTGATGGAAGTGGCTGAGGTTGCCGACATCCCGCGCTATGCCGCGCAGTTGCGCCAGAGTTTGCAAGATGTGGCACGCTTGGTGCTGGACTTGTATGGCGCGTCCCTGCGCCCTGCCCCCGAAACCGCAGGCCGTGGCCGCACACCACCCTACGCCATGCCCACACGAGCGCGCCTACCCGGTGGCGTGCTACCCGAAGTGCTGGTGCTGCCGCTGGAGCAACTGGCCCAACAGGCTTTGGGCTTTATCCAATGCCTGAGTGCCATTGCCAAAGCCTTGCGGCTGCAAATGCGCGATCAGCCCAACGAGGCCAAGCGCTTATCTACTTTGTATGCCCAAATTGGGATGTTGGCCCCGCGCCTGCAAACTGTGCATGACACGACGCAGTTGCTGCTGCAACAGCCCCCGGTGGGCGATGAGGCCAGCGCCAGCGTGCCCGTGGTGCCCCACGCCAAATGGTTCACCCTGACCATGGATGGCGAATACATCGCCCTACAAGCCCACGCCAGCCCGCTGCTGCCCGGTGCCACGCTGCGCCACAAGCTGTGGCAGCAGGTGCGCGGTGCCGTACTCACCTCCGCCACCCTGACCAGTTGCGGCCAGTTTGATTTTTTCCTGCGCGAGTCGGGTCTTGATGCCGATGAGGCCACTACGGCACTAGAAGTGCCCAGCCCGTTTGACTATGCGCGCCAAGGCACGCTGGTAGCAGTGGCTACCCATGCTGATCCCAAAGATGCAGGCCAATTTACCCCAGAGATGGTGGCTGCCCTGCTGCACGATTTGGCCCAAGTGCCCTATGGTGCGCTGGTGCTGTTTACCTCGCGGGAGCAGATGCGCCAAGCGGTGGAGGCCCTGCCCCCAACCTTGTTGCCACAGGTGCTGGTGCAAAACACCCTGCCACGCACCCAATTACTGCAACGCCACCGCGAGCGCGTGGCCGATGGGCAGCCCTCCATCATTTTTGGGATGCAATCGTTTGGCGAGGGGCTGGATTTGCCGGGGCGTTTGTGCGAATCGGTGTTTATCACCAAGTTGCCTTTTGCCCCTCCTGACGACCCGGTGGGCGAAGCCCGTGCCGAGTGGCTGCGCACCGTGGGGCGTGACCCGTTCAATGAACTGGTGGTGCCCGCCACGGCCATGCGGCTGGCGCAATGGGCTGGGCGCGCTATCCGCAGCGAAGAGGATCAAGCCCATGTTTATTGCTACGACCGCCGCCTGACGCAAACCCGCTATGGCCAGCGTTTGCTGGCAGGATTGCCGCCTTTCACCCACGTTCTGCGACCAGCCACGTGAGCACAATGGCCTAACTCACGTTGCTATTGATCGACCATAAGATAACTATAGAATTTATGCCCTACCCAGAATATTTTCTGGCAATCTATTGACTATTCACGAACTATTGGTTTCTGCCTACTGGCTGTTGACGGTGGTTAAATTACGCACGAGAGGTTGGTGTCTCAGAGAACGTTTCCTACAGGCCATCTGAGCGCAGGATTCCTCATGAAGTAGCGATAGCATGTTGGCCTATCACTTCAATTTTTACCGCCGTCGCATTTTTTTCTCTCTTCCCCATTGGCGTAGTGACAGCCACCGTTGGGGCAGACAGTGCTACTGTCCATAATGCAGCACCCAGCAGTTCCAACAGCAAACTTTGTAGTACAGCGGCCATTGTGCCTATGCTTTTTATACTCAGTCCGGTGATTGCAGCAAGTTGGACATCTACGGGGTCTGCCGATTGCAGTGCTTGTGCTGCATCATGAGCCGCCGCAGCATTGGCCAATTGGCGGCGAAGATCAGCAGCCCGCTCGGCTTGGGCGTTCTCCACTTGTAGCGCCTGAACCTTCGCAGCCGTAGCTACCCCCAATACCTGTGCCGTTGTGCACTTATCGGGTGTTTTCACTTGGCAGCGGGCCAGTGCCGATTGGGTAGCGGCATCCTGTGCAGTAGCCTTGGCTAAGTCAGCTGCGACTTTCACCAGTGGCCGGGCAGTGATGGAATCGAGTTCCTCTTGTAACGCCAACGTGTGACCAGACACCGCAACAGTCTTCGCCCGGTGTTCACCAGCTCGATGCGTCGCCTTGGCGAAAAAATGGGCTTGGTTGTAAACAGTGGCCACTATGCAAACCAAAAAAAGCACCTTGGTCACCACACTGCGTCGGCTTAATGCAGGCAGCAGGTGGCTACCGAGTACCAATGCTACCGCTGTGGCCAGCATCACCCACTGCTCCGTCTTGGTGGTAGCTCGTTCCATCACTGCACTAGAGGCCATGCCAATACACACAGCGGTGCAGATGAACGCCAGCAAACCGGCCACAGTGCGGGTATGGGGGTAAGGTTGGGGTGTTGTAGTCAAACTCATAGGCACGCAACTTACACAAGCACCGTTGAAAAACATTGCTTTTTATTGCAGTGAAAAAATAGTCGTTGCAGTCGGCACAGACAGCACAAAGATATAAACCATTGATTTTATTAAAAAAAACCAAAAAATTTGGCCTAGCAAGACGATTGCTATTGATACAATTAGTTACAAATAGGCCGCTACAATAGAAAAATCATTGTCATAGATTGAGTTAGCCCCAGCACCTCATCCTCAGGACTCAAGCTAGGCAAACAGTGTACCAGCAATCCTTGCCCCCGATGGTCACGTCGCCCACGAAGATAGCGGCGCTCTCTTTCACCAGCTTTGTGCTGAACTGGTGCAGCAGGTCTTTGCGCTGATTGGCAATTTTTGCGTGGATGGCCCGCACACGCTGCTTTTTATGCGCTCGTTGTGCGATCCTTAGCTGCGCCTCCAGCTTGCGATAAAAGCGCCCCTCAATGCGTTCTCCGCTAGAGGCGACCGCCACATTCAAGTACCAGCGCCCGCGTGTGCCTTGGCTGAAGCTGCCAGCGCGCAATTCATAGTCCGCTAGACCGTAGCTATCCCACAGAGAAAATCTCTGGCCTGCAAAGGCTATCTGACCTGCCTTGTATTGCACAGCACATGCTTTGAACGGAATCCAGCCCAGACTGTATTTGCTGCTTTGGGGGGTGGAGACGCACCAGCCCAGTTGGGTTTTTTTGAATTGCTTGCGCGCTTTGGCATAGTCCTCACACACTTGCTGCACGGTGGGCGAACCGATGTGTATGCCATCGCATTTGCTGAAACCGTTGGTCAGCTTTTGCAGGTCGTAGTCAGTCAGAAACTGGTGGCACTCGCGGATAGCGCGGTGGCTGGTTTCGTTGCAAAAATTCCAGACCTGATTGACCTCATGCGCCATCGCGTCCAGCACGCTGCGGTGCTTGTCCTTGATGCGTAGGCGCAGGGTTTTGGTGCAATCCATGCGTAGATTATTAACGGCGAACACGACCACGTCCAATTAGCACGCCTGTGGCGTACGCACTCTCAACCCCGGACTGAACTCCGGGGCTTCCCGCGCACCTGACCAAGCTGGTTAAAACCAAGTCCGCGCTGGATGCGGGCTGGGTTATGCTCAAGACGATGTTCGGACACAAGAGCCATCAGGTCAGTATTGACTTTAGGCAAGTGAATGAAGCATATTCAACCCAGACCTGCTCATGTTGTGGGGTCGTTCCTGCCAACAGTCCAAAAATTAGCACAGAAAATAAGAGAAGGGACGTGCAGCGCAGGGATGCCAAAGACCCAACCAAGCCCCACGCCAACTCCCATACCAACCTCAACGCAGCCATCATCACCAATGACTCTCGCCCAGCGTAACAGTCAATTCAAACTATCGGCTATTCACGTTATTTACATAAACCTTTCAGTCATTTGCAGGATTTTTCAAAGATTATTACTTATAATACACCACTCAATTCAATACTTTCATTTCGCATAGAAGATATACACATATTTAAAGCAATGCGCTATATATTATATATTCTTTTAATATTTCTAACATCATCACAAATACCCGCTTCTGCCAAAGATTTTGTACTTGAACGCTCATTTTTGGTTGATCCAACTGGGAAATTGAGTATCGACGATGTTCAAACATTAGAATTCAAACCTGCACCTGTGATACTGTCACGTGGCTACACTGAATCGGTCACTTGGTTGCGCGTCATCGTAGACTCCAGTACTTTGGCACAACTATTGGTGGTTGTGCGCCCTCCTTATTTAGATGATGTACGCTTGTACAGCCGCACATCAAACGCCTCTGGATTACCTGAAACATGGCAAATGCGCCAACAAGGGGATGCTTTCGCCTTCAGCCAGCGCGAACGGCATCACTTGAACTTTACCTTTGCGATAGAGCCTTCTCCTGAAAAGCCCACCACATTATATGTGCGCCTCAAAACCAGCAGCACCACTGCTTTATTTGTTGCAGTCCAATCCATCGCCGAAGCAGAGCAATTTGATAGTCTATTGATGCTAGGCAGCGGCATTTATGCCGGGATACTATTTGTATTGATATTGATTTCATTAGAACGATTTTTTATTACACGAGATCTTTTATGGGGATTAAATGGAATATTTCAATTAATAACCCTTTCCATGGCTATGGCATTTATGGGATTTCATTCAAAATACATTATTCCAGATGACCCAACCCTAGCGAACAAAGGCACCTCTATTGTCTTAGTTTTGCATTTTTTTATTGGCTCAATCTATTCATATAGATTTTTCAAAGCATTCCAAGGGCCTCGGATAAATAATATTTTCATCATACTCCCATCTTTGGTGACGCCATTTTTATTATGGCAGATAACAAACGATCATGTACAGCAAGCAATGGAACTAAAGTCAATGATGGCTTTACCTTTAATAACATTGAATTTCATAGTTAGCTACCAACTGAAAATTGAAGATAAAATTATTCGCAACTTAATTCGCTTCAATTACAGCTGCCTATTGATTTATTTAATATACATCATGTTACCCATTATGGGATGGGCACCCATGGGCCAGCCACATTTATATCCAGTGATTGGGCTTAATTTATTTGCTTCAATTATGCAATACTTGATACTAACACGGCGCGATTATCTAGAAATGCGGAACCAAATTCAACTGCATGAAAAAATTAAAAAAACCCAAGCTCAATTATTATGGGAACAGCAGCGTCGTGCTGAAAGTTCAAGTTTCATGAGCATGTTGCTACATGAATTAAAAAATCCATTAGCATCCATTCGTCTTGCCACACAAACTTTGATGAGCGGTCGTATCCTTCAACCTAAAGATCAACAGATTCGTATTAACAATATTTATGAATCTGTTGATGGCATGAATGCGGTGCTAGAACGTTGCCGCCATGCAGATCGGCTTGATCAAGGCAATTGGCTACCCCAAAAAACCCCACACGATGTAGCAATGCTATTGTCACAATGGATTCAAGAACACCGATTACACCATAGAATTCACATTGATTTGCCAGAATTATTATTTGCACAAGTCGAACCTGATCTATTAAAAATTATGGTAATGAATTTAATTGATAATGCCCTTGCTTACTCTCCCATTGACTCCATAGTTGAAGTAAAATTATTAGAAAAGACCAGCCACACATCGCAGTTTTTTATTGCAATATATAATAGCGTCGGCAAAGTGGGCTGGCCCGATCCAAACCGGGTATTTACCAAGTATTACCGGGCAGAAGCAGCACACCAACGAACAGGCTCTGGATTAGGGCTATTTTTAGTCAAAAGTATTGCCCAGCTTCACGGTGGCGATGTCAGCTACCAAGCACAGCAAGATAAAGTAGTATTCGAACTCCGATTGCCATGCCAATGAACTCACAAGTACACATCATTGTAGTAGAAGACCATGACATCGTACGTGATGAATTGGTTGCTTTTTTAACCCGCCCCGAATGGCACGTGCGGGGAGTAGACTGCGGCGAAGGTCTCGATATAGCATTACATCAGCACCCGGCCAATATCGCAATCATTGATTTAAATCTACCTGGCGAAGATGGCTTAAGCATTTCTCAGCGATTACGCCGCGCGCTCCCGGATATTGGAATTATATTATTAACAGCGCGTGTGCTTCCAATGGATAAAATAGCAGGCTACCAAAGTGGTGCTGATGTATATCTTACCAAGCCAGCGAACATTGGAGAATTAGAAGCCGTTGTCATTAACTTGACTCAACGAATTAAGCGGTGGGCACATCACAATTTACAGCTTAATATGTCCAAATTAACACTTGAACTTTCATTAGAGAACAGTATTAGCTTAACTCTCACGGAAGCAAACTTACTTTACGAACTATCTTTAGCTCCAAAACAATGTATAGATACTGAAATACTCATACACCACCTTGATTCGCAACACAAAACACATCTATCACGGGAGAACTTACCTGTAATTATTAGTCGTTTGCGAACAAAAATATCAGATGGATTAGGAATCAACAACTCTATCAAGGCAGTACGAAATTATGGCTATAAATTAACAACAAAGATAACTGTGCAAGAGTATTGATTTTTAATATTAAGAAAATACCATCATCTTCAATAAAATCTATTTATCAGCACCCACGTACCCAATTTGATAGACCCACACCGGACGTTCACCGTCTAAGGTGTAGTGGGCGAATGGAACCACGTCCGGCACGGTAAATTCCAGACTCACCAGCCAGGAGCCGGGAGCCATATCGGCATTGGCCTTGACCCAAGCACGGGCCATGCTTTCAGGGCGCTGAAACAAATAAACCAGCGCATACGGCCCCCAAGACTCTTGCCAGATATCACCCCGGCGCACCTGTGCCCAAGGGCAGCGGCGCGCGCACAGCCAGCGCAGCGGGCGGCTCCACTCTAGGCCATGCCAACGGGCCAAGGGGTAGGCCTGGCGTAAGGCCAACAGGCCATCGCCCAAGCCACAGCCCGCGTCTAGCACCTCAGCCCCCGGTTCTAGCCAAGCATAATCAGGCAGGCTGTTCAGAGCATCGGCGGGCGTGGGAAAGACCGGCGCATCGCGCCAAGCGTGCAGTGGGTACACCGCCAGTAATAAGCCCAGCGGCAGCAGCCAAACCCATTGCGGCACGCTGGCCATGCCCGTGAGCACCAGCGACAGCGGAAAACCCAATACGATCAACACACGACGCCAGAAGTTCTCCCCCAGCAGGCTGACCAGCGTACACCACACCATCGCCACCACCAGCGCCCACAGCGGCGGCAGCAGCCGTTGTAACAACAGCAACAGCAGCCAACCTGAAGACCACGCCAGCACGGCAGGCAGGGGCCAAGGCAGGCGGATCATGAACCAGCCCCGTCCGAGTAATTTTTCACGTCAAACATGGTCAGGCAGCACGCAGCCGGTCGATCAAGCCATTGAGGGCTTCGGTAGAGCCAAATTGAATGACCAACTCGCCCACATCGTCCAACTTCCCGGCACGGCGCACGCGCTTTTTGATGCGCACCTCTACTTCGGCCATCAGCAGGTCGGACAGTTCTTCTTCTAAGCGCAGCAGGTCGCGTGGTTTGGCGCGGGTAACGATCTTAGAGGTGGGGCCGGTCTTGCCCGTGTTGGCTGCCAGCTTTTTGCCCAAGGCTTCGGCCTCGCGCACCGAGAGCTTTTTAGCAGCAATCTGGTGAGCGGCAGTGATTTGCGTGGCTTTGTCTAAACTCAACAAAGCGCGGGCATGGCCCATGTCCAAATCACCGGCCAGCAGCATAGTCTGCACCGGTTCGGCCAGTTGCAGCAGGCGCAGCAGGTTGCTGGCGGCGCTGCGCGAGCGGCCTACGGCCTGCG
The DNA here is from genome assembly GCA_019745615.1 of Burkholderiaceae bacterium. Taxonomy (GTDB): domain Bacteria; phylum Pseudomonadota; class Gammaproteobacteria; order Burkholderiales; family Burkholderiaceae_C; genus Simplicispira. The sequence continues at coordinate 499 of JAIESZ010000107.1, read as the reverse complement.
CTGCCTGTTCGTGCGTGAGGCCAAACTCGCGTACCAGCCGTTGCAGGCCTTGGGCTTCTTCCAGTGGGTTGAGGTCTTCGCGCTGGATGTTTTCGATCAGCGCCATCGCGGCGGCGGCCTCGTCGGGCACATCGCGCACCAGCACCGGCACGCTATCTAATCCAGCCAGTTTGGCAGCGCGAAAGCGCCGCTCCCCAGCAATGATTTCATGGCGTCCGGCGTGGGGGCCACTGCCCAAGCGGCGCACCAAAATCGGCTGCATGATGCCCTGCGCCCGGATGCTTTCGGCCAGCTCGTAGAGTGCGCCTTCGTCCATGCGTGTGCGCGGCTGGTACTGGCCGGGCACTAGCTCTATCAAGAGCAGGGTGGAGGGTACTTGTCCAGCCGAGCTGCTCAAGGCGGGGCTAGGGGCAGTGGGGCCAAGCAGGGCTTCGAGGCCGCGCCCCAAGCCCTTGGGTTTTTTCGTTGCCATCGGGCTTAATCTTTCGTTGCGATGAGG
>JAIESZ010000289.1 GCA_019745615.1 Burkholderiaceae bacterium | reverse complement strand
TCGCGCAGGGCTGCGCCCCAGCGCTGGCGTTCGCGCTGCCAGATGTCTTGCGGCCAAGCGGGCTCGGCCAGTTGGCGCGCTGCTAGCTGTGCCGCTTTGTTCAGCAGTTCGGGGCGGGTCAAAGAGCGCAGGGAGAAGGCCAAGGCGTCTTCGCTGGCGCTGATGTTCAGGCTGGCCCCCAAATCGGCCCAGGCTTCGCCCAAAGCGTTTTCGTCCAAGGCTGGGGCCTCGCCCACGGCGCGCACGCCTTTACTCACCATACCCGCCACAGCTTGCGCCAGCCCGGCCTGATCGGCAGGGTCGCGCCGCCCACCCGCATCAAAATGGATTTGCACATCCACCATTGGAATGGCGGGGCTTTCTACCAGCCAGACTTGGGCACCATTGGCCTGTTGCCAGTGCTGTATGGGGATCAGCGCCCAAGCAGACTGCACCGACAAGACCAAGCCAGCACCCAACACACAGGCACGGGCGATATATTTTTTGAAGATCAACATAGGGGTTTTGGTGCAGCGTTAATGGCGGGTGCTGAGGGCCGGGCCGGGTGCGCGTTTGCGCTGGGCGTCTAGCGGCTGCGGAATCAGGGTGGCTACCGTGAGTTGCTCATCGGCAAAATAGCGTTGCGCCACGGCTTGCACCTGCGCGGGCGTTACGGTGCCCAGCAAGGCCAGTAGCCGGTCTTCGGCATCCAGTGGCAAGCCTTGTACCCATGAGCTGCCTACATCTTGGCCCCGGCTTTGCAGTGAGTCGCGTTCGTAGATAGTGCTGGCCATCCATTGTGTTTTTACGCGCTCTAGCTCGGCGCTGTTGACGCCATCGCGGGCCACGCGGGCCAGTTCGGCGCGCAAGGCGTCTTCTACCTGTTGTGCGGTTTTGCCTTGGCTGGGGACGCCCAGCAACACGAACAAGCCGGGGCCTCGGCCCATGACATCCGCACCGCTGTGGGTAGCATCAGCCACGCGCTGTGGCCCTTGGCTGAGGGCACGTTCTAGCCGGGCACCATCGTAGCCACTGAGCAGCGCCGATAGCACGATCAGCGCCAAGGCATCGCGGTCGCCATCGGTCATGGCTTGCGCATCCAATTGGCGCAATGCCGGGGCCTTAAAGCCCAGTGCCACATAACCTTGCTCGGCGGGGGCCTTGACTTCTACCCGGCGCAAGCCCCGTTGCGTTGGTTCGGTGCGCGGCTTGCGTGTGGGCACGGCACGGGCTGGAATGCGGCCATAGGTTTTTTCGGCCAGTTGGCGCACTTGTTGCACATCGACATCGCCCACTACCACCACGGCAGCATTGGCTGGTACATACCATTGGCGGTGGAATTGGCGCACATCGTTGGCGGTGAGCGATTCCAAATCGCTCATCCAACCAATGATGGGCCGCCGGTAGGGCGAGGCGTTAAAAGCCGTGGCATAGAGTTGCTCCATCAGCAAGGCGCGGGGTTTGTCTTCGGTGCGCAGGCGGCGCTCCTCTTTCACCACCTCTAGTTCTTTTTTAAATTCTGCATCCGGCCATTGGTTGTGCGCAAAGCGGTCGGCCTCTAGCTGCATCACCGCCGCCAGCTTGTCGGATGGGATTTGCTGGTAGTAGCCGGTGTAATCACGGTGGGTAAAAGCGTTTTCTTGGCCGCCCAAGGCGGCTACGCGGCGCGAAAAATCTCCCGGTGCCACCTTGGCACTGCCTTTGAACATCATGTGTTCTAGTACGTGGGCCACGCCTGAGGTGCCGTCCACTTCGTCCATCGCGCCCACGCGCAGCCAGACCATGTGCAGCGCCGTGGGGGCGCGCCGGTCGGCTTGCACAATCAGCGTCATGCCGTTGCGCAGGGTGAACTGCTGTACCGGGCTGGCTGTGGTGCTGGCGGGTACGGCTGGCGCTGCGGTGCTAGAAGCCACAGGCTGGGCAGGGGCCGGATTTTGTGCTCCGGCTGCAAAACAGGCCAAGAGGCCGAAAAGGGGGAGGGCGTGTTTCATGGATCGCTTGATTCTAAGAACTCAGCAATGTTCCCGGCTGCCTGTAGGTCGGGTTACGCTGTGCTAACTCAACCTACGCGGTTCTCGATAGCAAGGAGAGGCCACCATGCCCACACCGATCTCCGGCTTACACGCCATTAAGCAACCCGAAGTGATCCTTCTTTCGCCAGAAGATCAGAAGCTCTTTGTGCAGGCGCTGTTGTCTCCGCCCGAACGTTCGCCTGCATTGCAACGCGCTTTTGCACGACGACAAGATTTCGAGCGTTACCTGCAAGCCATTCCCAATGTGCCAGACAAGGCGGATAAGTGTTAATTTTTGAGCACCCAAACTGGCAAGGCGCTCCTCTGTAGACAGCCCTATCATGCCGAGATGTTGAAAAACTCCTCCCTGCCCACCACCACCCCCATCGCCCCCATGCAAGCCTTTATTGACCGCTGGCAAGGCGTAAACGCCAGCGAGTTGGCTACGGCGCAGAGTTTCGTCATCGACCTGTGCGATGTGTTGGGTTTGGACAAGCCGCACCCCACCCCGGCGCAAGACTATATGTTTGAGCGCCCCGTCACCTTTAGCCACGGCGACGGCAGCACCAGCGCCGGGCGCATCGACTGCTACAAGCGCGGCCATTTTGTGCTGGAGGCCAAAAAGCTCAAGGCGGGCCGCCACACCAAGGGCTTTGACGATGGCCTGCTGCGCGCTCGCAGCCAAGCCGAAGGCTATGCCCGCGCCCTGCCCGCTGCCGAGGGCCGCCCGCCGTTTTTGCTGGTGGTGGATGTGGGCACGGTGATCGAGGTCTATGCCGAATTTAGCCGCACCGGCGGCACCTATACGCCGTTTCCTGACCCGCGCAGCCACCGGCTGGCGCTGGCCGATTTGCTCCAACCCGAAGTGCAAGAGCGTCTGCGCGGTATTTGGAGTGCCCCCGATAGCCTGAACCCAGCGCGCATCAGCGCCCAAGTCACGCGGGAGGTGGCCGCCTTGCTGGCCCGCTTGTCGCAATTGCTAGAAGGCAGCGGCAGCACCAGCCCGCTGGCCCCGCAGGTGGTGGCTGCCTACCTCACGCGCTGCCTGTTTAGCATGTTTGCCGAAGACGTAGAACTGCTGCCCAAGGGCGCTTTTTTAGGCCTGCTGCAAACCCACCGTGATGATCCGGCCACGCTGCAACAGATGTTGCGCATTTTGTGGGCCGATATGGACAAAGGTGGCTTTAGTGCCGCCTTGGCCAAGCCGGTGCTGCACTTTAACGGCAAGCTGTTCAAGGGGGCCGATACAGCGGGCTATAGCTTGTTGCTGACCCCGGCGCAGATTGATTTGCTGATTGCTGCTGTCCAAGCCAATTGGCGCGAGGTAGAACCCGCCATTTTTGGCACCATGCTAGAGCGCGCTTTAGACCCCGCCGAGCGCCACGCCTTGGGCGCGCACTACACCCCCCGCGCTTATGTGGAGCGCTTGGTGCTGCCCACGGTGATCGAGCCATTGCGTGCCGATTGGGCCAATGCCCAAGCTGCCGCGCTGGTGCTGGCGCACGAGGCCGCACAATTAGAAGGCAAAGCGGCAGAAGCCAAACTGGCCGAGGCCCGCGCCGAGGTCAAAAAATTTCACCACCAGCTTTGCACCATTCGCGTGCTAGACCCGGCCTGTGGAAGTGCCAATTTTTTGTATGTCACGCTAGAGCATCTTAAGCGCCTAGAGGGCGAAGTGTTTAACCAGCTCCAAGCGCTGGGCCAGACGCAAGACCAGTTGGGCTTTGAGGGCGAAACCGTGACGCTGCAACAACTGCGCGGCATCGAGTTGAACGAGCGCGCCGCCGCCTTGGCCGAACTGGTGTTGTGGATTGGCTTTTTGCAGTGGCACATTCGCACTTATGGCAATGCCAGCGTGGCCGAGCCAGTCGTGCATAACTACGGCAACATTGAATGCCGCGATGCGGTGTTGGCGTGGGACGCGCAAGAGCCAGCCTACAACGAGGCGGGCCAGTTGTTGAGCCGTTGGGATGGTGTCACGTTCAAAACGCACCCCGTCACGGGCGAGCCGGTGCCCGATGAGGCCGCACAGGTGCCTCAGTGGCGTTATGTGGGGGCAAGGCGGGCGCAGTGGCCGCAGGCGGATTTTGTGGTGGGCAATCCGCCGTTTATTGGTAACAAGCGAATGCGCGAGGCGCTGGGCGATGGCTATGTCGAGGCTTTGCGCCGTGTCTATCCTGAAGTGCCCGACAGTGCCGATTTTGTGATGTATTGGTGGCACCATGCCGCTGCTCAAGTGGCCCGTGGGCAAACCCGGCGTATGGGCTTGATTACCACCAACAGCTTGACCATGATTTTTAACCGGCGCGTGGTGCAGGCGGCGTTAGAAGGTGGCTTGGTTGGAGTGGGTGGGGGCGACGACGGCGGGTGTGCCAGCGGCCTCATACTGCCAAAGGCGCAGAAATCGGCCACTGGCACACCCACCGCCGCCGCTGCTACCGGCGGTGCGAATGCCAAGGCCCAAAAAATCGCCACGCAAGCCTCGCCTACGCATTTGGTACTGGCTATTCCTGACCATCCTTGGGTGGATGGAGCCAACGGTGCTGCTGTACGTATTGCAATGACAGTACTTGCGCAGAATGCAGGTGAAGGCTGCGTTCGGGAAGTGACTCAAGAAATACCCGGTGAACATGGTGAAGCTATAGTCAGTTTGACGGAAAGAGCAGGCATTGTTCATGCCGATCTGAGCGTGGGAGCCAATGTAACAGCGGCAACTGTATTGCAGGCAAATTCCATGATGGCTTCTCGCGGCGTTATTCCACACGGCCCCGGCTTTTTAGTCACCGCAGAAGAAGCGGCTGCGCTCGGTATGCCATCAATTATTCGGGAATATCGAAACGGTAGAGATCTTGCAGAAAGGCCCCGTGGCATTTTTATCATTGATGCCTTTGGTTTGACTGCGGAGGAACTGCGTAACCAATACCCTGCCTCGTATCAATGGCTGCTTGAGCGAGTAAAGCCAGAACGCGATACCAATCGAGATGCAACTATCCGCAAAAATTGGTGGCTACACGCACGCCCTCGTAGTGAGTTTCGCCCCTCTTTGGTGGGACTACCCCGCTACATTGCCACCGGCCAAGTTGCTAAACACCGCGTTTTTCAGTTTTTGGATGCCAGCATCCTGCCTGACGACAAGCTGATCGCCATTGCGCTTGATGATGGCTTTTCTCTGGGCATCCTCTCCAGCCAATTGCATACCTGCTGGGCTTTGGCACTTGGTGGCCGCTTGGGCGTGGGCAATGATCCGGTCTATAGCAAATCCACCTGCTTCGACACCTTCCCCTTCCCCGACGAAGACACCGGCCTGACCCCAGAATTGCGCCAGCGTATCGCCACCCTAGCCGAGCAAATCGACAGCCACCGCAAGCGCGTGCTGGGGCAGGTGGGGGTGGTGGGCGGCGATTTGGCGAGCGCAGCGAGTATGAGCCGCACGCCGCCCCCGCCTGCCCCAGCACTACCCGCCCAAGCCAAAGCAACAATAACCCTGACAGGCATCTACAACACCCTAACCGCCCTGCGCGAAGGTCGCCCCCTCACCGCCAAAGAGAAAGCTATCCACCAACAGGGCCTTGTCGGCATCCTGCGTGAACTCCACGACGAGCTAGACACCGCCGTGCTGGCCGCCTACGGCTGGAGCGACCTGCACCTGCCCGCTGGTACCGACACCCTGTTGCAACGGCTGGTAGCCCTCAACACCCAGCGCGCTGCCGAAGAAGCCAAAGGCCGCATCCGCTGGCTGCGCCCGGCTTTCCAAAACCCGCAAGCCGCCGCAGAACTACCCGCCCAAGTGCAGCAGGCGTTGGATGTCGATACCGACTCCACCGCCCCGGCAGCCGCTACGAAACCAGCGCAACAACCTTGGCCCGCCACCTTGCCCGAACAAGTGCGCGCTGTGGCCCAAGTGCTGGCCGCCAGCCCCGCCCCCCTCACCCAAGTGCAGCTAGAAGCCCACTTCAAAGGCCGTGGCCCGTGGAAAAAGGGACTGCCCACGCTGCTCCAAACCCTCGAAGCCTTGGGCCGCGCCCAAGCCACTACCATCGGTGGCATCATCGCTTGGCGCTAAAGTGGTGGCCGTTCAAAATGCCTAAAATCAGCACTTCGGCGGTTGAAGTGACCCACATTTTCCCGCATGGCTTTTGGCTGCTGTTGGGCGAGGAAGAAGAATTGCTCCTGCCCTTTGCACAGTTTCCGTGGTTTCGCCAAGCCACGATTGAGCAAATTTCCACCATCGAGTGGCCCACGCCAGACCATCTGTATTGGCCCGATTTGGACATTGATTTATCAGTGCAATCCATTCGCCAACCCGAAAAATTTCCACTGTTGGCTAAAGCTACCATCTAACCATCGGTGGCATCATCGCCCGACCGCACAGGCTCATATCACCCCGCAATGTTCAGTTTTTTCAAAAAAAAGCCCCCGGCACCCGTAGTGTCCACCCCTGAGGCCGCCGCTGCGCCCGCCTCTGCCCCGCCAGCGTCCTCCGCCGAGGCCACAGAAGCCAAACGCAGTTGGCTACGCAACCCCTTTGCCAGCAAAGCCAGCGCCGCACCCGCCGTAGATCCAGCCCCAGAGGCCAGCGCGCTACCAGTAGCCGCATCGCCATTAACCTCGGCCCCCGAACCCACCGCCAAGCCCGAACGCCAAGGCTGGATGGACAAGCTCAAGGCTGGGCTGCGCAAAACCGGCAGCAGCATTGCCACCGTGTTTACCGGCACCAAAATCGACGAAGCCCTGTACGAGGAGCTTGAAGAAGCCCTGCTGCTGGCCGACACTGGCGTTAAAGCCACGCAATGGCTGCTAGACGATCTCAAGCGCCGCGTCAAAGACAGCAAAACCACCGACCCCGCCGCCGTCAAAGCCCTGCTGGCCGATGCTTTAACCGAGCTGCTCACGCCGCTAGAAAAACCGTTGGTGATCGGCCAGCACACCCCCACCGTCATCATGGTGGCGGGCGTCAATGGTGCGGGCAAGACCACCTCGATTGGCAAACTGACCAAGCACTTGGCGCTAGAAGGCGCTTCGGTGTTGTTGGCTGCCGCCGACACCTTCCGCGCTGCTGCGCGTGAGCAATTGGGCGTGTGGGCTGATCGCAATTTGGTCGAAATCGTGAGCCAAGAAGGTGGCGACCCTGCCGCTGTCAGCTTTGATGCCGTCACCGCTGGTAAAGCCCGTGGCAAAGATGTAGTGCTGGTCGATACCGCTGGGCGCTTGCCCACGCAACTGCACTTGATGGAAGAGCTGAAAAAGATCAAGCGCGTCGTCACCAAGGCTGACGGCACGGCCCCGCACGAGGTGTTGCTGGTCATTGACGGCAACACCGGCCAGAACGCCCTGGCGCAAGTGCGTGCCTTTGATGATGCCCTGCAACTGACCGGCTTGATCGTGACCAAACTCGACGGCACGGCCAAAGGCGGTGTGCTGGCAGCTATTGCTCAAGAGCGCCCGGTGCCGGTGTACTTTATTGGCGTGGGTGAAAAACTAGAAGACCTAGAAACCTTTAACGCCCGCGAGTTTGCCCAAGCCCTACTGTCCTAAACCCAAGCGGGTTTAACCCAGCGCCGTAGGGTGTCGATAACCAAGGTACATCCTTGATGGAGGTACCCGGTTATGAAGATTCAGACCTCGCAGGTGCAACTGCAAGCGCAGCACCGCGCCAGCCAATCCCAAACCAGCACCGAGCGGTTGCGCATCAGCAGCGGCGCGCCGGTGGCTACCCGCCTGCCAGACTTGCCGCTCGCTGCGCAACCCTTGGTGGCTACACCAGCCCCAGCGGTGATGCAGCGCCCGCGCCGCCCTGCGCCTGATGCCAGCACCGAAACCGCCCCAGTCTCTGGCCCGCAAGACGAACGCAATGCCCAGTTGCCGCCGCGCTTGGTGGCCTTGCGCGATCTCATTGAGCGCCTTACCGGCCAGACCGTGCGCATTTATGGTGATGCCGATGCGCCCTCGGCCCAAGCGCCAGCCGGTCAGGGCAGGGTGCGTTTTGCCGTGGCAGACGCCACTACAGCAGCACCAGCCCCAGAGGCCCCGGCAAGGCTAGGCTGGGTTTATGAGAAAACCGACATCTACGAAGAGGCCGAAAGCACCCGCTTTGCCGCGTCTGGCGTAGTACGCACCAGCGATGGTCAAGAAATCCAATTTGCTTTGCGCCTCGAAATGCAGCGCAGCTTTCGTTTTGAATCCAGCACCGTCATCCGTGGTGGTGCCGCTGCCGTGCAACAGCAAGACCCACTGGTGATTAACTTTGATGGCACAGCGGCGCAGTTGCAAGAGCAGCGTTTTGCTTTCGA
>JAIESZ010000227.1 GCA_019745615.1 Burkholderiaceae bacterium | reverse complement strand
GTGGTGCGCTACAGCGCCGAGAGCTACCCTGATTTTCGGCACGGCCCCACCCGCATGAGCGATGCTTTGCGTGAATTGGCCCTGTTGCCTGCCAACTCCAACCCGCGCACGGTAGCACTGGCGCAAACGTTGCGCGCCGACCCCGCCGTTGCCCAAGGCGGCACACCAGCCTTGGTAGATGCCGTACTGCACCGTTTGCGCACGGGCGGCTACGAATACACCTTGGAACCGGGCCTGTACGGCCCAGACAGCGCCGATGAATTCTGGTTTGACCGCAAAGCCGGATTTTGCGAGCACATTGCTTCGTCTTTTGTCATTGTGTTGCGGGCAGCGGGCGTACCAGCGCGCATCGTGACCGGCTACCAAGGCGGCGAATTCAACAGCGTCGATGGCTATTGGACGGTGCGCCAAAGTGATGCCCATGCTTGGGCCGAAGTGTGGATGCAAGGGCGCGGCTGGGTGCGTATCGATCCTACCGGAGCGGTAGCACCGGGGCGGGTGGGCCAATTTCAACGGCTGGTGGCCCGGCAAGGAGTCTTCGGGCAAGCGATGGGCTCGGTCATTAGCCCCGGCATGGTGCAGCACCTGCGCGCCGTGTGGGAAGCTGCCAACAACCACTGGAACCAGTGGGTACTCAACTACACACAAAGCCGCCAGCTCGATCTGCTCAAGAAGCTGGGCTTTATCACCCCCAATTGGCAAGATTTGGTACGGGTACTGGGCGGGCTGCTGGGGCTGACAGCGCTACTGGGTGCCGCTTGGACGCTCTGGGAGCGCCAACAGCACAACCCTTGGCTGCGCCTGCTGGCACGCACGCGCCAACGCCTAGCCCAAGCCGGGCTGATCGTACCCGACAGCGCCCCACCACGTACCATCGCCACACAGGTGCAAGCCCAATTTGGTGATGATGCCCAAGCCCTGTGCGCTTGGCTGCTGGAGTTAGAACAGTTGCGCTATGCCCCACCGCCAGCAGCTCCCCGGCAACTACGGGACTTGCAGCTGCGCTGGCACCGCTTGCCTTGGCCTGCAACGCGCCCTTCCTAAAAAATGTGCAGAAAGTATGATCGTCTGATGCTTCCCCGTCTCTCCCACCTTGTGGTGCTGCTCGCTGCCAGTGCCTTGTCTGCTAGCGCATGGGCGCACAAAGCCCCTCGCCCCACCAGCACGACGGTAGAGGGCAGCAGTGCCTATGCCCGCCATGCTGGGGCCATGCAGTTTGCCCAAGACGTGGCCGAGCGCCACCAGCTAGACCCCGACTGGGTGCGCCAGACCATCGGGCAGGCGCGGTTTTTGCCCCAAGTGCCGCCCTTGATGCTGCCTGCCAACCAAAGCGGGGCCAAAAACTGGCAGCTCTACCGCAGCCGTTTTGTGGAGCCAGTGCGCATCCGCGCTGGCGTGCGTTTTTGGCAAAAATACCAGTCCACCCTCGCCAAGGCCGAGCAGCGCTACGGCGTGCCTGCCGAGATCATCGTCGGCATCATTGGGGTAGAAACCATTTATGGCCAGCAGATGGGCAACTTTCGGGTGCTGGACGCTTTGGCTACGCTGACCTTTGATTTTCCGGCAGCGCACCCGCGTGCGCAGGCGCGGCAAACGTATTTTCAGGGCGAGCTAGAGCAGTTTTTGCTGTTGGCACAACACAACGGCATGAACCCCTTGCTGCCACGCGGCAGTTACGCCGGAGCGATGGGTCTGGGGCAATTTATGCCGTCCAGCTGGGCGCGTTATGCCGTAGATGGCAATGGCGATGGACAGATTGATCTGTTTGGCAATGCGCAAGATGCCATCCACTCAGTAGCCAATTACTTTGTCGCGCATGGCTGGCAGCCGGGCATGGCGACCCATTACAGCGTGGAGTTAGACCCTAGCAGCGCCGATCTACCCACGCTACTGGCCCCAGATATTCGCCCCAGCTTTAGTGCAAGCCAAATGGCCGACTATGGGGTGCTGCTAGAGCCAGAGGGCCAAGCACATGCTGGCCCTCTGGCGCTGATTGAGCTGAAAAATGGCCCCCAGCCATCGAGCTATGTGGCGGGCACCGCCAACTTTTATGCCATTACCCGCTACAACTGGTCTAGCCACTATGCAATGGCCGTGATTGAGTTGGGACAGGCCATTGCACAGGCGCGTGGCCACAGCGCAACGCCTTGAGTTCCCCCTTAAATCACTGACCTTCCTCGCGGGCTGCCGTTTGCGCTGGGGCTACGGCAGCTTGCAGCCAGCCATTGGCTTGCTCTACAGTAGCAACGCGGTCTTGCCCAGCCAGTGATTGCAGGCGCAATTGCGATACCAAATACAGGTAGCGCGCTTGGGCCAGATCGCGCAAGGCCACCGTTTTTTGCTGTTCGGCGTTGAGCACATCAATGGTGGTACGCACACCGGCCTCAAAGGAGCGACGGTTCGACTGCACGGCCTGCTCTGCCGAGCGCACGGCCTGCTCCAGCGCTTGGATACGCAACACCCCTTCGGTCATGCCACGAAACTCGCGGTGTACGCGCACACCCAAATCGCGCCGGGTGGCCTCCAACATCTCTTGCGCCCGCTCTTGTGCGGCCAAGGCTTGGCGCACGGTAGAGTTGACTTGTCCGCCCGCATACAGCGGAATGGACAATTGCAAACCAATGCTTTTGTTGTCGTAGCGGGTATTGACGCTGGTGACGTTGTCGCTGTTAGTGCGTGACCATTGCGCCACGGCATCCAGCGTGGGCAGGTGGCCTGCGCGGGCTTTTTCCACCTCTAGCCGTGCGGCATCTACCTGAGCGCGCAAAGAGCGCAGTTCAGGGCTGTTGTTTTCAGCCTGTTCGATCCAAGCATCTACAGCCGCTGGTACTGGCGCGCTGGCCTGAAAACGCGCCACCTCCAGCCGTGCCAGTTCGCTCATGGGTTGGCCGGTCAATACTTGAATGCGGTGGCGGGTGAACTCCATGTTCTGCCGCGCCTCCAACTCTTGCGCTACCGTCATGTCAAGGCGGGCTTGGGCCTCATCAATGTCGGTGCGGGTGCCGGTGCCAGCGGCAAAGCCTTTGCGCGCAGCATCAAGTTGCGTACCGTAGGTGGTTTTTTGCGCCAAGGTCAGCGCCAGCTGGTCTTGCGTGAGCAGGGCGTCGAAATAGGCTTCGCCCACGCGCACCACCAAACTTTGCTCATCACGCTCTAGGGAGGCATCGGCATCGTCCACTTGGGCCTGCGCTTGACGCACTTGGGCCTTTTGGTAGGGGCGGTACAGGGGCTGGCGCACCGACAGCGACTGGTTGCTAGAGTAGTAGTGCGTCTGGTTCGTGACTGGGCCCAACAAACCACGCCCGGTAGTGGTCAGGTCGTTGTAATTGTTGCCCATGTTCACTGACACATTCGGCAGCAATTGCCCTCGCGCCTGCGGTAGGCGCTCGCGGGTAGCTTCGGCCCCAGCACGCGAGGCGCGAATCTGTGCATCATTGGTTTGCGCTGCCTCATAGGCTTGGCGCAAATCCATGCTCCAGCCCGCTTGCGGAAAGGCAGCAAAAATCCCTGCCACCAAGGTACTCAGGGCCAGCAGGCGCGGCACGCCTTGGGGCCGTGCGATGGAATCAATAAAAGATGATGGCATGATGGCTTATTCCTCTTTCATTGCCGCAGACAAGCGCTTGGTCAGCGGATGCAGCAGGTAGGTCAACATAGAACGCTCACCGGTCTTGAACACCACTTCGACCGGCATGCCCGGTTGCAGTTGGCGCTTGCCCAACGCCTTCATGCCCTCAGGCGTCACTTGCACCCGTGCTAGGTAGTAGCTCATATTGGTTTGCGGCTCAGTGAGCAAATCGCCCGACACCGACACCACTTGGCCATCCACCACCAATTGCGGTGAATGAGCAAAGGAAGAAAAACGCACATCCACTGGCAAGCCCGCCTTAACGCGGTCAATCAGGTGCGGGGCCACATGTGCTTCGAGCAACAAGGGTTCTTTTTCGGGCACGATGTCCATCAGCTTTTGCCCCGGCTGCACGACACCACCCACGGTTTGCACAGCCAGACTGACCACCTGACCCGCCGCTGGAGCCTTGATCTCCGTGCGGCCCAAATCGTCGGTAACAGCCTTGAACTTTTGTTCTTCGACCAGCACATCGCGGCCCACATCAGCCAATTGGGTTTCTACCTCGCGGCGGTGGTCTTGCTGGCGCGAGATGGCACGCTGGCGCAACTCGCCAATGGCGCGCTGCGCGCGCACGGTGTTGCCTTGCAAATCGGCAATCGAGGAGCCCGACTCGGCCACCATGCGTTCCAATTCGCGCTGGCGGTTGCGGGGAGCGTAGCCCTCACTGACCAAACCGCGCAACTGGCCCAACTCTTCATTGAGCAGCGCTTGCTGGCTCTTGCGGTTAATCAAAATGCTGGAATAACCTTGCAGCAGCCCCTCTTGGCCTTGGATGCTCTCCTCGATGGATTGCAAATCAGAGCGCAACAGGTTGCGGCGGGTCTGGAACAGCTGCTCTTGGTTGAGCATTTGCTGGCGAATGAGCGGGTCACTGCTGGCCTGCTCTAAGTCGGGGTGAAAGCGAATGCTGGCCCGCCCGGCTTGCTCGGCCTCTAGCCGCCCCTGCATGGCGCGCAAGCCCAAATAGCGCTGGCGCACCCCTTCGTAGTTGGAGCGGGCTACAGCCCCATCCAAACGGATCAGCAACTGGCCCGCTGTGACCACATCGCCTTCGCGCACCAGCACGTCTTTCACGATGCCACCGCTCAAGTGCTGCACGGCTTTGCGTTTGGTGTCGATAGCCACGATACCCTGACCCGGCACGCCCTCATCCAAGGGGGCCAGACCCGCCCAGAGCAAAAAGCCACCAAAGCCAATGCCCAAGGCCCACAAGCCCATGCGCCCAATGCGCCGAGCGTCTGCTGGTGCCGGGGCCGCCATGCCAGCCATAGCCGCCGAAACATTCGGGGCGCTGTTAGAAGAACTCAAAATTGGTTTACCCATGTCAAAACTCGACCGTGTTTGGAATCACAAAAAAAGAGGATGTTGGAGGCGCTGGTGCTCAAGCGGGCTGTACGGCTACTGCCGTGCCCGGTGGGGACGCAGCGGCGGCGCTGGTGGCACGCATAGCGGCCAGCACCTGATCGCGCGGGCCATCGGCTTGCACTTGCCCATCACGCAAAATCAGCAGGCGGTCGGCCACGGCCAAAATGCCCGGACGGTGCGTAACGAGCAACACCGTGCGCCCGGCCTCTTTGAGGCCCTGCACCGTGCGTACCAAGGCGGCTTCGCCCACATCGTCCAGATTGGCGTTGGGCTCATCGAGCACCACCAGCACCGGATCACCATAAATAGCCCGCGCCAAGCCAATGCGCTGGCGCTGGCCGCCTGAGAGCAGGCCACCGGCCTCACCAATGGGGGTGTCGTAGCCTTTAGGAAAGCGCAAAATCATGTCGTGCAAACCGGCACTACGGGCGGCGGCAATCACCTTGTCAGAGTCCACCTTGCCAAAGCGGGCAATGTTTTCAGCGATAGAGCCTTCAAACAGTTCGATGTCTTGCGGCAGGTAGCCCAGATAAGGGCCTAGCTCAGTACGATCCCAGCTCTCAATTGGCAAGCCATCGAGCAGCACCTCGCCCGAGACATCAGGCCAAATGCCCACCATCGTGCGTGCCAAGGTGGATTTGCCTGAGCCCGATGGCCCCAACACCACCGTCACGGTGCCTGCGGCCACTGTCGTGCTCACGCCCTTGAGAATTGGGGTTTTGCGCCCTGGGGCACTGGCGACGACCTTGCGCAGGGTCAGTGCGCCTTTGGGAGCCACCCGCGACAGGGCGGCATCACGTTCAGGATAGTCCCGCAGCAACGTTTCGAGGCGGTCAAAGGCCGAACGGGCGGCAATAAAGGCACGCCAAGTGCCCACCATCATGTCGATGGGGGCCAAAGCGCGGGTCATGAGCACGTTGGCGGCAATCATGGCCCCCGGAGAGATCTGACCATCAATCACCAGCAAAGCACCAGCGCCCAAAGACAACGATTGCTGCGAATACCGGATGAACTTGCTCCATGCCGTAATGCGGTGCGTGAGCGACTGTGCGCGCGACTGCAAAGCCAGCGCCTTTTGGTGGCGATCGGCCCAATGCGGGTGCAGGTTGTGTACCATACCCATCGATTCGAGCACCTCGGCATTGCGCAGCTTGCTTTGCAGATAGGCACTGCTCTCCGAGGTGGCCTTAGCCGCCTCTTCCGACGGCTCCACCATGCGGCGGTGGCCAAACCACGCCAGCGCCATCTGCACCAAGGCAAAACCAATCGACAGCCAACCCAACATTGGGTGCAGGAAGAACAGCACGGCAATGTAGATGGGGGCCCAAGGCGCATCAAAGAAGGCAAAAATGCCATTGCCGGTAATAAACTGGCGAATCTGGATCAGATCATTGAAGGCGCGCGCCGGGCCGCTGCTGGACTGCCCCAAATACGACTCAAAGCTAGCATTGAACACTCTGGTGCCCAGTGCGGTGTCCAATTGCACACCGGTACGCACCAGCAAGCGCGAGCGCATCCACTCGGCAAAGGCCATGATGCCAAACAAAAATAGTGTGATGAGCGACATGGCCAGCAGCGTGAGTTCGCTCTGACTGACCATCACCCGGTCATACACTTGCAGCATGTACAGCGTGGGCGAGAGCATGAGCACATTGGCCACCATGCTAAAAATGCCCACGGTGATGAACTCGCGGCGAAAACTCCACAGCACCTGCGTCAGTTCGCTGCGCTGGAAAAAAGAAGGCTTGCTCATAAGATAGTTTCCATTGCCATTGCTCAGACCACCGTGGCCACGGCAGTGGCCGGGCGCTGTGGGGGCTGTGCTTGCTGCTGGGCGGCTTTTTGCAGCGCTGCCAGCACGTCGTCACGCGGGCCAAAAGCCTGCACTTGGCCATCGCGCAGTACCATCATCTTGTCGGCCACCGCCAGCACGCTGGTGCGGTGCGTCATGACGACAAAGGTGGTGCCACGGGCTTTCAGGCTGGCAATGGCGCGCGCCAGTGCAGCATCGCCCTCTTCGTCCAAACTGGAGTTGGGTTCATCCAACACCACAAACACCGGATCGCCATAAATGGCCCGCGCCAAACCCACGCGCTGGCGTTGGCCGCCCGAAAGCATGGCACCGTCGCGCCCCACTGGGCTGTCATAGCCCTGTGGCAGGGCCAAAATAAACTCATGCAGGCCCACGGCACGGGCGGCGGCCTCGACTTTGGCCATATCGACTTCGCCAAAACGGGCAATGTTTTCGGCCAGTGAGCCATCAAACAGTTCAATGCCTTGGGGCAGATAGCCGACATGGGGGCCGAGCTCGGCCTTGTCCCACGCAAAAACATCGACACCATCCAAACGCACCTTGCCCACTGCAGCTGGCCACAACCCGGCCAACAGGCGCGCTAGGGTGGTTTTGCCGGAGGCCGAAGGGCCAACTACGGCCAGCACCTCGCCGGGGGCCAAGGCAAAAGCTACTCCCTTGAGAATGCTGGCATTGCCGGCACCGGGGGCACCGGCCATGAGCTGCTCGACTTGCAACAAGCCACGTGGGGCGGGCAAAGCCATGTTGTCACGCTGTGGCGGCACGGCTGCCAGCAACTGATCTAGCCGCTCCCAAGCGGCGCGCACATTGACCACGCCTTGCCACTGCGTCACGATTTGCACCAGCGGTGCCAGCACGCGCCCACCCAGCACGGAACCAATAATCATCATGGCACTGCCACCATTGAGGCCGTTGTGCAGCAACAGCCAGCAGCCCAAACCGAGCATCATGGAGCTGAGGATGTTTTGCAGCAGTTTGGACATGGCTTGGTAGCCACCCGCGCTTTCGGACGCTTTGGCCTGCAAGTTCAGGAACTCGCGCTGCTTGTTCATCCAACGGGCATGGATGTCGCGCAACATCCCCATCGACTCAATCACCTGCGCATTGCGCAAAGAGCCATCAGCATATTGCTGCGCAGCCACCGCGCTGCGGTTGGCAGCCATCAAGGGGGGCTTGGTGCTGCGCTCATTGAGCCAGCCCACCAAAGTCAAGATGATGGAGAACGCCACCGACGTCCAACCCAGCACCGGACTAATCAGAAACAGCAGCACCAAAAAGACGATGGACACCGGCGCTTCCATCATCGCCAGCAGGGCCGGGGAGTAAAGAAACTCGCGCAGTTGCTTGAAATCGTTGAAGGGTTGCTGCGAGCCGCCCTGAATGCGCTTGAGATTGGCCTCAAACACGGCGCGAAAGATACGCCCAGACAGGCGCTGGTCTAGCTCGACGCTGGCGGCGCGCAGCA
>JAIESZ010000184.1 GCA_019745615.1 Burkholderiaceae bacterium | reverse complement strand
ATTGGCTGCCCGTGATAGAGAAGTCGTTGGTATCGCTCATGGTCGCTGCATCAAGAGGTTTTTTGGATCACGGCGCGTATGCTGAAAAAACAGCGCCCATTATCCAGTTCGGTCAAGGTGGCGCTCAGGGGATGTACCGATTTGCGGGCAATATCAATCAAACCCAGGCCAGCACCGCTGGCACTGGACTCGCTGCGCGGCTGGCGTAGCTGGGTTTTGTAAGCTGCTTTGAGTTCTGCTTTATCCATACTGGCCAGCGTGGCAACGCGTGCCATGAGCGCCTGACCATCGGGTTTTTCGACCAAATTGCCCGATTGCACAATGTAATGCTGATCGCCGTCGCGCGCCACCACTACGGTGGCCGAGCTGTCGATCTCGTCGTATTGGTGGGCCAATGCGTAGTGACGGATGTTTTGCGTCATCTCGATGTACACGCTGAACACATCCATAGCTGCGTTGGGCTGGGCTTGATCGGCCTGCAGATAGTTTTTCAGCGCGTTGCCGATTTCTTCAATCAGACTGCGCGAAATTGGGCCATTGAAGCACAGCAAGATATTGCTGTGGTTGAAGTGTGCCCGAAGCTCAAACAGGTTGATGTCTTGCATGGAAGTTTTATGCTGGCAGGAAAGGAGTTTCAGGTAACGCGGAAAGAGAGCAAGGTGATATCGTCGCGCTGGGGGTAGTCGCCGCGGTAGGCCTCCAGTACCTGGTTGAGTGCGCTGGCCTGTTGTTCCATGGGCAAACGGGCATGTGCCAGCAGCAACTGGGCAAAGCGGGTATCGCCAAAGCCGTAGCCCAACTCACCGCCAGCTTGGTCGAGAAAGCCATCGGTGGTGAGGTAGTAGGTAGCGCCGGGAACAATCTCTACTGGGGTATCGGTGTAGCTGCCTTGGCGTCGATCGCCCAGCGCACGGCGACCACCCTTGATCTCTTGTACCGTCTGACCATCGCTCCAGTATAGGCTGATTTTGGCCCCGGCGTAATGCAGGGTGCTGGCCTCGCGGTCTACGTAAGCTAGGCCCACATCCATATTGGTGGCAATGGCACGGGGCAACTCGCTGTGCTGCAGCATGGCGCGCATAGTGGTATCGGTATGGCCCAGAATGGCAGCTGGGGACGTAATGCCCACCTGCGCCATGGCATGATCCAAGGCCGAACGCGCCAGCATGGTCATCAGCGCACCGGGCACGCCGTGGCCAGCGCAGTCCACCACGCCCAGCAGGTAACGTGGCCCTTCGGCGCGGAACACATAAAAATCGCCGCCCACCACGTCGCGGGGCCGCCACAGCACAAATTGGTGCGGGCCTAGCAGCTGCGTCAGCTGCTGGCTGGGCAAAGTAGCTTGCTGGATCAGGCTGGCGTAGTCGATGGAGTCGTTGATTTGCTGGTGTGCCCGGCGCATGTCGCGGTTGGCCTCTTCCAGCGCCAACGTGCGGGCCTGCACCTTGTGCTCTAGCTCTTCGGTGTTGCTGCGGATTTGGCGCGCCATAGTGGCAAAGGCGCGGGTCAGGTCGCCCAGTTCATCGGGGCCGTCGGGGGGTAAAGACACGCTGAAATCGCCCTGCGCCAATGCTGATGCTGACTTTTGTAATTTACGCAGCGGTTGCAACACCAGTTTTTCCACCGCGTAGCCAAACCCCAGCAGCAACACACACAGTAATACCACCACTGCGGCCACCACAGCGTGCAGCCAACCTTGGTTAATGACTTGGGCAGCCTTCAAGTCGACCGCAGTGACGATATGCCATTGCAACTCTGGGATATAAGACAGCGCCAGCAGTTGCTCTTTGCCATCCAGCGTGGCTTGGAAGCTACTGACCTCACCGGGCTTGGCCACAGCTTGGGCCATCGCCGCCGCCAGTGCATCACGCTGCCCACCGGCGGACAGTTGTCCAGCCAAGGTTTGTGTCAGCTCTGGCTGGCGGCCAGCCTGGTTGATGGCAATCAGCTGGCGATTGGGGTGCGCCTGAATGGCCCCGGCAGCGGTCAAGATAATCGGGGTGACACCGGGGTCGCTGGTGGTGATGAAGTCTTTGAGGAAACCCGTCAAATCTAGCCCGGCACCGGTCACGCCAATCTTGCGCTCACCGCTGCGGACGATGACGTTGAACCAAACTTTGGTGGTTTGCAACTCCAGATCATCATTCACGTTGATGTTGTAGTGGCTCCCGGTTTGGTTCAGGGTGCCCACAAACCAGGCATCTTTTTTCTGGGTCAAGTCCAGCGTATAGCGAGGCACAGCGCTGAACGGCTTGGTGTTGTCGTTGAAATAAAAATATTGCGAACCGACGCTAGCCAAAAAATAGGCGTGGTCACGGAAGTCTTTGCGGTAGCCCTCGGCTTCTTCAAAAAACAGCGCTTTTTTGGCGGCGTTGCCCTCGTCGAGCAACCATTGCCGAGTGACGACCGAGTCGGCCAGACGCAATGACAGGGCCAGCTCACGCGCTACTGGGGCCAAAATGGTTTCGCGTTTGAGCTGAGTGTAGTTGCGCGCGTAGTTCTGGCCAAAATAGTTGCGCACGCCCTCAAGCACCTGCCAGCCAATTAACACAGCAGGCAGCAGCGCCAGCGCACAGGCCAGCGTCAAAGCCAGCATGGACTTAGCCCTCAGGCCCGCCATCCAAGAAGGAGCTGCGTTTGTCACCATGTGTCTCCCAAGGGTTGCCGCTGGCTGTGGTCGGCAGGTGCGCGCCTCAGAGCCAATCGCGGCGCTGTAGGTAGTGTTGCGTCAGCTCGGCCTCCGGGCTGCCCGGCTCGTCTTGGCGCTGGTAGGCCCAAGCCGCTTGCGGTGGCATAGACAGCAAAATGGACTCAGTGCGCCCGCCCGACTGTAGGCCAAAATGGGTGCCCCGATCCCAGACGAGGTTGAATTCCACGTAGCGACCCCGGCGGTACAACTGGAACTCGCGCTCGCGTTCGCCATAGGGGGTGTGTTGGCGCTGCTGCACAATGGGCAGGTAGGCACCCAAAAAGGCATCGCCCACCGCTTGTGTCATGGCCAAGCTTTGCTCAAAGCCTAGTTCGGCAAAGTCATCAAAGAAGATGCCGCCCACGCCGCGCTGCTCGTTACGGTGCTTGAGGAAAAAATACTCGTCACACCATTGCTTAAAGCGTGGGTATTTGTCCTGCCCAAACGGGGCCAGTGCATCATGGCAACTGCGGTGAAAATGCACCGCATCTTCTTCAAAGGCGTAGTAGGGCGTGAGATCCATACCGCCGCCAAACCAGCACACCGGCGCTTGCCCCGGCTGGCCCGCCGCAATCATGCGCACATTCATGTGGACGGTGGGCACATAGGGGTTGCGTGGGTGAAACACCAACGATACCCCCATCGCCTCGAAGGGCGCGCCCGCCAGTTCAGGCCGGTGCTGTGTGGCTGAGGGCGGCAACTGCGGCCCGCGCACATGGCTAAAACCACAGCCAGCACGCTCGAACACGCGGCCCCCCTCGATGATGCGGGTGATGCCGTCGCCCTGCAAGCGCTCGCCTTCAGGCTTGTGCCAAGGGTCGATGGTGGAACGCACACCTTCAGGGCCTTCGATGGCTTCTAGCGCGTCCATGATGCGCGCTTGCAAGCCCACCAGATAGCCGCGCACGCGGGCCACCGTGGTGTCGGGGTTGAACGCTGGGCTGGTGGCTTGGCTCATGGGTTTTTGATGGCACGGTGGCCGATATCACGGCGGTACTGCATACCGTCAAAATGGATGCCACGGGCCACGTCGTAGGCACGGTTTTGGGCCAAGCGCAGGCTGTCGGCCAGCACTGTGACGCACAGCACGCGGCCACCGCTGGTACGCACCACACCGTCTTGCAGCACCGTGCCCGCGTGGAACACCACCGCATCGTCATGGTCGGCTGGCAGGCCTGTGATGGCGTCACCTTTGCGTGGGTCTTCTGGGTAGTTGTGCGCAGCCATGACCACACCCAACGCCGGACGGCGATCCCATTGCAAATCGACCTGATCGAGCTTGCCATCAATGGCGGCATTGAGCAGATCGAGCATGTCGCTTTTCAGGCGCATCAAGATGGGCTGGGTTTCGGGGTCGCCCATGCGGCAGTTGAACTCCAGCGTCTTGGGGCGGCCTTGGGCGTCGATCATCAAGCCAGCGTACAAAAAGCCAGTGAACGGGATGCCGTCTTTTTCCATGCCCCGGATGGTGGGCAGAATGATCTCGCGCATGGCGCGGGCATGGACGTCTGCCGTGACGACGGGCGCGGGCGAATACGCGCCCATGCCGCCGGTGTTGGGGCCTTCGTCACCGTCTTTGAGGCGCTTGTGGTCTTGGCTAGTGGCCAAAGCGGCCACGTTTTTGCCATCGCACAATACGATAAAGCTGGCTTCTTCGCCTTCGAGAAAAGCCTCGATTACCACGCGAGCACCACCGGCGTTGTGCGTCACGCCGTATTTGTTGTCTACCAGCATAAAGTCCACTGCATCGTGGGCTTCTTGCAGGTTCATGGCAACCACTACACCCTTGCCAGCGGCCAAGCCGTCGGCCTTGATGACGATGGGCGCACCCAAGCGGTCAATGAAGGCGTGGGCAAGGGCCGGATCGGTAAAGGTGTCGTAATCGGCGGTGGGGATGCCGTGGCGGCGCATGAACGCCTTAGAGAAGGCTTTGGAGCTTTCAAGCTGCGCGGCAGCCTTGGTGGGGCCAAAAATGCGCAGGCCGTGGGCGCGAAACTCATCGACGACGCCAGCGGCCAGCGGCGCTTCTGGGCCGACCACGGTGAGGCCGATTTTTTCTTGCTGCGCCCATTCGCGCAGGGCCACCACATCGGTGATGGGCAGATTTTCAAACTTGGGGTTCAGGGCCGTGCCGCCGTTGCCGGGCGCGACAAAGACGCGCGTGACTTTAGGCGACTGGCTGAGTTTCCAAGCGATGGCGTGTTCGCGGCCACCGCCGCCAATGACAAGAACTTTCATAATTCGGCGTTGTGGTAGACCTCTTGGACGTCGTCCAGGTCTTCGATGATGTCGAGGAGTTTTTGCATACGGGCGGCGTCTTCGCCTTCTAGGGGGATGGTGATGTCTGGGCGCATCGTGACATCGGCAGCGTCGGGGGTGAGTCCCGCCGCTTCGAGGGCATTTTTCACGGCTTCAAACTCGGCGGGCGATGTGAGCACTTCGATGGCTCCATCGTCGTCGGTGACTACGTCGTCGGCACCGGCTTCGAGGGCCACTTCCATGACCTTGTCTTCGTTGGTGCCGGGGGCAAAAATAATTTGGCCCACGTTCTTGAATTGAAAGGCCACCGAACCCTCGGTGCCCATGTTGCCGCCGTATTTGCTAAAAGCATGGCGCACTTCGGCCACCGTGCGCACGCGGTTGTCGGTCATGGTATCGACGATGATGGCTGCGCCACCAATGCCGTAGCCTTCGTAACGAATTTCTTCGTAGTTGACGCCCTCTTGGTTGCCAGTGGCCTTGTCAATGTTGTATTTGACGCGGTCGGCAGGCATATTGGCTGCTTTGGCTTTTTCGACGGCCAAGCGCAGGCGCGGGTTGGCGCTGAGGTCACCCCCCCCGGCGCGGGCTGCGACGGTGATTTCACGGATGATGCGCGTCCAGATTTTTCCGCGCTTTTCGTCTTGGCGGCCCTTGCGGTGCTGAATGTTCGCCCATTTGCTGTGTCCGGCCATGGGAAGTCCTTTTACTATCCTGATATTTAATCTAACCCTCCGATTCTACTTTTGCCCACCTCTTGGCTATGACCAATCTTTTGCTTCATTACTATCGGCATGGGGTTTGGGCCTGCGTGCTGGCTTGGTCGTTGGCTATTGGGGGGGTATTGGCGGGTTGGTGGCCCGCCCAGCCGCGTGGGATGCTGTATTTGTTTGCTACGCTGGCGCTATGGGCACTGCTGGCTTATGCCGTGCGTGCTGCGCGCGAACGCTTTGTGCGCGAGGCGGCACTGCCGCAGTTCTTGAAACGCAAACTGCGTGATGCTTACCCGCATTTGGCGCAAAAAGATGCTGAATTGGTGGAGCAGGGCTTGCGGCAGTTTTTTTTGAGCTGTTTGCGCAGCAAACGGCAATTTGTAGCCATGCCCTCACGGGCGGTAGATGTGCTTTGGCACGAATTTATTTTGCACACCCGTGCCTACCAAGATTGGTGCCAGAGTGCGCTGGGCTTTTTTTTGCACCACACGCCTGCCGAGGCGCTAGGGCGGCGTGCCAAGCACAACGATGGCCTGCGCCGGGCTTGGTATTGGGCCTGTAAGCAAGAAGATATTGACCCACGCGCCCCCTTGCGCTTGCCGTTGCTCTTTGCTGTAGATGCGCAACTGGGCATTGCCAATGGCTTTTTTTATCTGCCCGATTGCAGCGATATTGCGCGCAAAAACGCTGCTGGCGGCAGCGGTGGTAGCACCTACTGCGGCACAGATTTTGCCGACGCCAGCTACGATGGCAGTAGCGGTGATTTTGGTGGTGCCGAATCTACTGATAGCAGCAGTGGAGATGGGGACGGCGGTGGTGATGGTGGCGGCGATGGCGGGGGTGGTTGTGGCGGTGACTGATCTCTTCAACCACAGCGGAAAAATCCACCAATTGGGGCACAAGGCGGCTTGCTTGCAGGATAATTGCCTTCTCCATCTGTCGGACAATGCCTAGATGCCCCTGACCGCCGCCCCCACCCCTGACGATGTCATCCAAGCTGCTGCACGCCTCAAGGGCACGGCGCACCAGACGCCAGTGTTGCGCTCCAGCACTGCTGACCGTCTGCTGGGGGCACAACTGTTTTTTAAGTGCGAAAGTTTGCAGCGCACTGGCTCGTTTAAATTTCGCGGGGCGTTCAATGCCCTGTCGCAGCTGAACGCCGAGCAGCGCCGCCATGGTGTGCTGGCATTTTCGGCGGGCAACCATGCGCAGGCTGTGGCACTGGCGGCGCGCCAGTTGGACATCCCGGCCGTGGTGTTCATGCCCGAAGATGCCTCCACCTCCAAAATGGCTGCCACGCGCCACTATGGTGCCCAAGTAGTCACTTACGACCGCTACACCACCGACCGCGAGGCCCTCAGCCGCCAGTTTGCCCAAGAGCGGGGCATGACGCTGGTGCCACCGTCTGAGCACGCACAGGTCATTGCTGGGCAGGGCACTGCGGCCCTAGAGCTGTTTGAAGAAGTTCCCCACTTAGATTATCTGTTTGTGGCAGTGGGCGGTGGAGGTTTGCTGGCAGGCAGCTTGCTGGCAGCGCAAGCGCTGGCCCCGCAGTGCGTGTTGGTGGGCGTAGAGCCAGAGGCGGGCAACGATGCCCAACAATCTTTGCGCAGCGGCCAGATTGTGCAAATCGCACCGCCACACACCATTGCCGATGGCGCAAGGGCCGAGAGTTTGGGCAAGATCGTGTTTGGCCTGATTCAGCACCAAGTGCAAGACATCGTGACCGTGAGCGATTTGCAGCTGTTGCACGCACTGCGCTTTTTTGCCGAGCGCATGAAAATCGTGGTCGAGCCTACGGGGGCTTTAGCCATTGCCGGTGCGCGCCACGGCGGCATGGATATTCAAGGCAAACGGGTCGGCATTATTATCAGCGGCGGCAATGTCGATATGGCCCGCTACGCCCGTTTTCTGGCCGATTGACGTGGCTTAATCGACTGAACCGGTGCTGACTGCACCGGGGCTGCGCCAGTCTTGCAACTGCGCTACCGGCATCGGGCGGCCAAACCAGTAGCCTTGGTAAAAAATGCAGCCCAGTTGCTCTAGCATGTCGCGCTGCTCTTGGGTCTCTACCCCCTCGGCCAGCACCGACAAATGCAGGCTATGCCCCATGCCGACAATCGCTTTCACGATAGACAGGTCGTTGGCATCAATGAGCAAATCGCGCACAAACGATTGGTCAATTTTGAGCTGATCGAGCGGCAAGCGCTTGAGGTGGTTGAGCGAGGAGTAGCCGGTACCAAAATCATCGAGCGACAAATGCACGCCGCGCTCCTTGAGCTTTTTCATTTTGGTGATCGCCCCCTCCATATCTTCGACTAATTGGCTTTCGGTCAGCTCCAACTCTAGCCGCTCTGGATTGGCCCCAGTCTCGTCTAAGATAGCCAGCACCTGCTCGACAAACCGGGCATGGTGCAACTGGCGCGCACTGATGTTCACGGCCACTTGCAAATGGGCCATAGCCGGGTTGCGGCTCCAGTGTGCTATTTGTGTGCAGGCGGTGCGCAAAATCCACAGCCCCAGCGGCTCAATCAGCCCCGAAGCCTCGGCCAAGCCAATAAAGCTGCCCGGTGGCACCAGCCCACGTTG
>JAIESZ010000374.1 GCA_019745615.1 Burkholderiaceae bacterium | reverse complement strand
ATCGCTGCCCGTTTTGCCGCTGACGTGATGGGCGTGCCCACCCTGATCTTGGCCCGTACCGACGCAGAAGCCGCCAACCTGATCACCTCCGACTACGACGAGAACGACAAGCCCTTCCTGACTGGCGAGCGCACCCAAGAAGGCTTCTTCCGCGTCAAGAACGGTCTGGAGCAATCCATCAGCCGTGGCGTCGCTTACGCTCCTTACGCTGACTTGGTGTGGTGCGAAACCGGCGTGCCAGACATCGGCTTTGCCCGCGAATTTGCCCAAGCTGTGCTGGCTGCCAACCCCGGCAAGCTGCTGTCGTACAACTGCTCGCCTTCCTTCAACTGGAAGAAGAACCTCAACGACAGCCAGATCGCTTCCTTCCAAGAAGAACTGTCGGCTCTGGGTTACAAGTACCAGTTCATCACGCTGGCCGGTATCCACATCAACTGGTACAACACCTTCCAGTTTGCCAAGGCCTACGCTGGCGGCGAAGGCATGAAGCACTACGTTGAAATGGTGCAAGAGCCAGAATTTGCAGCCCGCGAACAAGGTTACACCTTCGTGTCGCACCAACAAGAAGTGGGCACTGGTTACTTTGACGATGTGACCACCGTCATCCAAGGCGGCTCGTCCTCCGTCAAGGCCCTGACTGGTTCTACCGAAGAAGAACAGTTCCACTGATCTGTTAACTTCAAGCCCTTGCAAGGGGGCTTGAAGTGCAATGACAGCCAGCCACCCTGCGGGGTGGCTTTTTTTTTGTGGAGTGTGCCGATATGGGTGGTTTGCAGAGACGGGGAGCGGTGGGGCTGCTGGCCTTGATTTTGGGTTGTGCTGCGCTGCCGCCGGTGTGGGCTGCTGCCCAGTTGCAATGCCAAGTCACCTACGCTGGCACCACGCAGACGGTCATTGCCACCCCCACCGATAATCCCTATACGGTAGCAGCGGTGGACATTGCCGGGCGTTTCCGCTTCAAGCCGGTGTTGGTGGGGCAGGGAGCGCAGTTGCAGCACTTGAGCATTTATGTCTATATGCAAACGGAGCGCCAGCCCGTGCTGATACAACAAGCCAAGTATTTGCCACCCTATCCACCACCCCTAGGGCCGGAGGGGCGCATCGCGCTCACGGGCGAGCAGCGCTTGTATGCCGGGCCGATGGAGCGCGAACTGACCTACCAATGCACTTTGGCGGGGGTGGCACCATGAAATGGGCGTTGGCGTTGCTGCTCGGCTTGGCGTGCAGTGTGGGGCAGGCAGATGTCCCGTCGTTTTCTTTGGTGTTTGCGGGCGATACCACCTTGGACGATGCCGCAGGTGCCTTGATTGCACGCGGCGGTGATCCACTGGCCCATGTAGCCTCCCTGTTTGCCAATGCCGACCTGCGCGTAGCCAATTTGGAATGTGTGGTGGCTACCACCGGTGAAGCCGGGGACAAAAACTATACCTTCCGCGCTCACCCCCAAGTGTTGCCCGTGTTGCGCCGCCATTTGGATGGCGTCACGTTAGCCAACAACCACTCTGGTGACTATGGCCGGGCAGCCTTTGCCGAAATGCTGGGCTTGCTGAAGGCTGCCAATCTGGCCCAAACGGGCGGCGGCCACAACCTCAGCGAAGCGCATACGCCGTGGCTGGTGGAGCGCGCTGGCTTGCGCGTCGCTTTGCTCAGTTACAACGAATTTATGCCGCGCAGTTTTGAGGCTGACTACGATGCACCCGGCATTGCTTGGAGCGAAGACGAGCAGGTGCTGGCAGATATCCAACGTGCGCGCCAGCAGCACCGCGCTGATCTGGTCTTGGTGTTTATGCACTGGGGCTGGGAGAACGAATTAACTGCCAACGGCAGGCAACGGCAACTGGCACGCTGGCTGATTGACGCCGGGGCGGATGCCATCATTGGGGGGCACCCCCACGTTACCCAAGACATCGAGTTGTACCAAGGCAAGCCCATCATCTACAGCGTGGGCAACTTTGTCATGAAGGAGACCGATAACGAGCGCCAGCGCCAAGCTTGGGTGCTGCGCATGACGTTCGATGGTGCCGGGGCCAGCGGATTTACCACCCACCCGGTGCGCTTGGATGCGGATGGTATTCCGCACCCAGATCGGGATCAGCCTAGCCCTTGTTGGCAGCGGGGTCAGCGTCAGCCGGGGTTGTGTGAACCGACGGTTGGGCATCCAGCTTCACTACAGTAGCAAGTAGGTGCTGGCTACTTCAACGAAGTGACTATCCCTACCGAAGACGAACAGTTCAAGCCACCCTGTGGGGTGGCTTTTTTGCGGTTACGCGGGTTTACCCGCGCCCCCCCAAAGCCCCAATCTGCGGTAGATTGCAGCCATAGCGCAGGAGGTTGCATTGACCGCAAATCTGGACTCCATTCTCAAACGGCATGGGCGTGACGGCACCCGTTTGGTGCAAATTTTGCGCGAGGCGCAAGATGCCTTGGGCTGGCTGTCGCCGCAAACCCTCAGCGCTATTGCCGATGGCATTGGCTGGCCGCGAGCGCGGGTAGAGAGCACCGCCGGGTTTTACAGCTTCTTCCACACCCGGCCCTTGGGCGAGTACCGCATTCTGTTCTCTGACAACATCACCGACCGGATGCAGGGCAACCGCCAGTTGATGCGGGCGCTGTGCCAGAAACTCTGGCTAGAGCCGGGCCATGTCTCCGAAGATGGGCTGGTCAGTGTTGATACCACCTCTTGCACCGGCCTGTGTGACCAAGGGCCTGCGGTGTTGGCTAATTACCGCGCTATCACCCACATGACGCCGGAGCGCGTTGATCAAATGGCGCACCTGATCCGCAGGCGTGTGCCAGTGGGTGATTGGCCGCCAGAATGGTTTCAGGTCGAAGACCACATCCGCCGCCGCGATGTACTGTTGGGCAGCACCTTGCAACCGGGCGAGGCGTTGGCAGCAGCGCTGGAGCGCGGCCCATCCGGCTTACTGACCGAAATTGAGCGTTCCGGCTTGCGCGGGCGCGGCGGTGCGGGCTTTGGCAGCGACATCAAATGGCGCTCCTGCCGCGACGCATGGGGCGATGCCCACTATGTGGTTTGCAATGCCGACGAGGGCGAGCCGGGCACCTTCAAAGACCGGGTGCTGCTCAGTTCCTACTTCGATTGGGTGGTCGATGGCATGTGCATTGCCGGTATGGCGATTGGGGCCAACCAAGGGCTGATTTACTTGCGCGGTGAATACCGCTTCTTGCTAGAAAAGCTAGAAACCCGCTTAGAACAGCGGCGCGAGGCCGGGCTGCTGGGGCGCAACATTTTGGGCAAGGGTTTTAGCTTTGATATCGACATCCATGTCGGCGCGGGCGCTTACATCTGCGGCGAAGAGTCGGCACTGATTGAATCGCTCGAAGGCAAACCGGGCAAGCCACGCATTCGGCCACCGTTTCCAGTCACCAATGGTTATTTGGGCCAACCGACCACGGTGAACAATGTGGAGACGCTGGCGTTGGCGTCGTTGATTGCCGTGCAGGGTGGCGAGTGGTTTCGCACCATTGGCACCCCAGCCTCTACTGGCACCAAGTTGCTATCGATATCCGGCGATGTCGAGCGCCCCGGCATTTATGAGTACCCGTTTGGCGTCACCATCGCTGAGGTTTTGACCGATTGCGGTGCGCGTGATACCCAGGCCGTGACCAGCGCTGGCGCTGCCGGGCATTGCTTGGCGGCGGATGAATTTGGCCGTCGTATCGCCTTTGAGGATGTAGCCACCGGCGGCTCGATCATGGTGTTTGACCAGCGGCGCGATATTTTTGATGTGGCGCAAAATTTTGCCCAGTTCTTTGCCCACGAGAGTTGCGGCTTCTGCACCCCCTGCCGCGTCGGCACTGCCGTCAATGTCAAGCTGCTCAACAAACTGGCTAACGACCACGGCTCGCCCTACGATCTGGACGAAATGCAGCGTATGCACCGCCTGATGCAAGGGGCTAGCCACTGTGGCTTGGGCAATACCGCCACCATTGCGCTGCAAGACATGCTGCACAAGTTTCGTCCGGCGTTTGAGCGCCGCCTGCATTCGCCCGATTACGAACCGGCGTTTGATTTGGACGCTGCGCTGTCGCAAGCGCGGCGCATGACAGCCCGTGACGATGCCGACGCCCACCTGAGCGATAACCTCAGCGCCCACCAAGAGGCCCAAGCTGCCCACCTTTCCAGCGAGCCACAGCCATGAACAACACCTTTCTGCTCGACGGCGAGGAAGTGCCGTTTGCGTCCGGCCAGACGGTGATGCAAGCTGCCACCACGGCGGGAAAATACATTCCGCACTTGTGCTGGCACCCGGATTTCACGGCGCATGGCTCGTGCAAGCTGTGTACCGTTAAAGTGGGTGGGCGCTTTGCCACCGCCTGCACCACTCGCGCCACAGCGGGTATGGAAGTGGATAACCAAACCGACGAGTTGCAAGTCAAGCGCCGCACGCTGCTGCAACTGTTGTTTGTCGAGGGCAACCACTTTTGCCCATCCTGCGAAAAAAGCGGTAATTGCGTATTGCAAGCCACGGCCTACGAAATGGGGATGCTCACGCCGCATTTCGACCACTTTTACCCTGATCGCCCAGTGGATGCCTCGCACCCCGATGTGCTGTTGGACTTTAACCGCTGCATCATGTGTGAGTTGTGCGTGCGAGCCAGCCGCGAAGTGGATGGCAAAAACGTTTTTGCTCTGTCGGGGCGTGGCGTGCAGTCGCACCTGATCGTCAACAGTGAATCGGGGCAATTGGCCGATACCGATTTTGCTGCCACCGACCGCGCCGCCCAAGTCTGCCCGGTGGGTGTGATCTTGCCAAAGAAGGTGGGTTTTGCCGTTCCCATCGGCCAGCGTGCTTACGATGCGCAGCCTATTAGCGCCCGTGCGGCTGCCCCAGCCGCCGCCGAGGAGAAACCATAATGGCTGCCAAACTCAAGGTGGCAACGGTGTCGCTGGCGGGCTGTTTTGGTTGCCATATGTCGTTCTTAGACATTGACGAGCGCCTGCTGCCGCTGCTCGAATTAGTGGAGTTTGACCGCTCACCCATCACCGATATCAAACACTGTGGCCCCTGCGATATCGGCCTGATCGAAGGCGGCGTGTGCAACGCCGAAAACGTCCATGTGCTGCGCGAGTTTCGTGACAACTGCAAAATTTTGATTGCCTTGGGGGCCTGTGCCATCAATGGCGGCTTGCCTGCCCAGCGCAACCATCTGGAGTTGAGTGACATCCTGCAAGAGGTGTACCGCACCGGGCACGGCTTGGCCCCCGGCAGCCGTATCCCCAACGACCCCGAACTGCCACTGCCGCTGAACCAAGTGCATCCAGTGCATGAAATCGTCAAGATTGATTATTTTCTGCCCGGTTGCCCACCATCGGGCGATGCCATCTGGGCCTTCTTGAACGATTTGATTGCGGGCCGAGAGCCTACTTTGGGCCACGGCCTGCTGCGTTACGACTGAGCCTTTGCCGCCCACCGCCACCGAGAACCGCCATGAGCTTTGAACTCGAAACCGCCACCGTTGCCAGTGACTCTTTGCGCCGCGTGGCGATTGACCCCGTCTCCCGCGTTGAAGGCCACGGCAAAGTCACTTTGCTGCTGGACGAAAACAATAAAGTGCATCAGGTGCGGCTGCACATTGTTGAGTTTCGCGGTTTTGAGCGCTTTATTCAGGGGCGGCCTTATTGGGAAGTGCCGGTGATGGTGCAGCGCCTGTGCGGCATTTGCCCGGTGTCGCACCATCTGGCCGCCAGCAAGGCGCTGGATGTGATTGTCGGGGCCAAGCAACTCACGCCCACCGCTGAGAAGATGCGCCGCCTGATGCACTACGGCCAGATGCTGCAATCGCACGCGCTGCATTTTTTTCATTTGTCGTCGCCCGATTTGCTGTTTGGCTTTGACTCCGAGGTGGCGCAGCGCAATATTGTGGGTGTGGCGGCCAAGCACCCCGATATTGCCAAGCAAGGCATTTTGCTGCGCAAGTACGGCCAAGAGGTGATCCGCCTCACGGCGGGCAAGCGCGTGCATGGCACTGGGTCGGTGCCGGGGGGTGTGAACCGTTCTTTGACCGGGGCCGAGCGCAAAGAGCTGCTCAAAGACATTTACCAAATCATCGGCTGGAGCCGCGAGGCCGTCAAAATCATCAAGGAGCTGCACCAGCAGAACCCGGCGCTGTACGACCAGTTTGGCAGCTTCCGCTCCAACTTCATGGGGCTGGTGGCCGCCAATGGGGATTTAGACCTGTACCACGGCGGCCTGCGTGCCAAAAATGCCGACGGCCAAATTCTGTTCGACCATGTGGACTACCAAACCTACGACCGGCTCATCACCGAGGAGGTCAAGCCGTGGAGCTACATGAAGTTCCCGTACTTGACCCAGTTTGGCCCAGAGCAGGGCTGGTACCGGGTTGGGCCGCTGGCACGGGTGCAAAACTGCGACCGCATTCCCACCCCGTTTGCCGAGCATGAGCGCCGTGAGTTGGTGGCCTATGCAGGTAGTGAGCCGATGCACGGCTCCTTGGGCTACCACTGGGCGCGGATGATCGAGATGCTGTTCTCCGCCGAGATGATTAAAGAGCTGCTGCACGACGACGATCTGGAGGGCAGCGATTTGCTCGTGACCGGCCAGCGCCAGCGCGAAGGCGTGGGCGTGATTGAGGCACCGCGTGGCACGCTGTTCCACCACTACCAAGTCGATGAGAATGATTTGGTCACGATGGCTAATTTGATCGTCTCCACCACCAACAACAACCACGCCATGAATGTGGCGGTGCGTGAAGTAGCTAAAAAGTATCTGGACGGCCAACACATCACCGAAGGGCTGCTCAACCATATCGAAGTGGCCATCCGCGCTTATGACCCTTGCCTGTCTTGCGCCACCCATGCACTGGGCAAGATGCCGCTGGAGGTGGTGCTGCTCGATGCCGAAGGCCGCGAGTTAGACCGCCAAACCAAAGCCTAAGCCTGCCCATGCCCGCCGATACCTTGGTTTTTGCGTGGGGCAACCCTAGCCGGGGCGATGATGCCTTGGGGCCGCTGTTTGCCGAGGCGGTGCAGGCCATGCAGTTGCCGCAGGTGGAGTGCTTGACGGATTTTCAGTTGCAGGTAGAGCACACGCTCGATTTGGTCGGGCGGCGGCGCATTTTGTTTGTCGATGCCTCTTGTGGCGTGGCGGACGGCGTGCAGCCGCCGTTTCGTTGCGCGCCCTTGCAGCCTGCCCGTGATACCAGCTACACCACCCATGCCATGAGCCCGGCGGCGCTATTGCAGGTGTTTACCGAAGTGCAAGGCCACGCGCCGCCGCCCAGTTGGCTGCTGGCTATCCCTGGCGAGCGCTGGGAGTTGGGCGAGCCGCCCACGGTGGCAGCGCAAGAGCGGCTGGTGCTGGCGCTCGACTGGGCGGCGCAGTGGCTGCGTGCATAGCAAAAAATTTTGGCTGGAGTTGAACATGGCATTCTTTTCTGCACCCCGGATTCGTACCCTGCTCGTTGGCGGGCTGGCCTTGGGGCTGGGCACAGCGCAGGCCCATACCGGGCATGGCACATCCGGGCTGTGGACGGGCATGGTGCATCCTTTGGGTTGGGATCACTTATTAGCGATGGTGGCCGTGGGGGTGTGGTCGGTGTCGGCCTTGCCCCAGCAGCGGGCTTGGTGGGGGCCAGCTGTGTTTTTGTTGGCTTTGATCTTCGGTGCCAGTCTGGGGGCGTCGGGCTGGGTGCTGCCGGGGCTAGAACAGGGCATTGCCCTGACCGTGGTGCTGCTGGGGGCCATGTTGGTGTGGGCGCGGCATCCGTTGCCGCTGGTGGTTGGATTGGCACTGGTGGCAGGTGCTGCCGTTTTGCACGGCGTGGCCCACGGCGCTGAAGCGCCGGGCGCTGGGTTTGGCGCTTATGCGCTGGGCTTTGTGTTGACCACAGCGGTGCTGCATTGGGGCGGCATGGCTTGCGGCTTGGCGCTGCGCCAATATGCCCAGCGCCCCGGCTGGGCTTTGACCACCTTGGGCAGCCTGTGCAGCGCGGCGGGCCTCTATCTGTTTAGCCATGTTTGAGGGCAGGCCACACAGTCCGACGGAGCCAGCGGGATAAGCACTTTGGGGTGCAGTGGCAAAAATTTATAATCCCGGCCAATATGGCAGTCTGGGCTTTAGGCATCAACCACACCACCGCACCGCTCGACCTGC
>JAIESZ010000116.1 GCA_019745615.1 Burkholderiaceae bacterium | reverse complement strand
TGCGTGTGGTGTACTGGCGGCCTGCAAACTCATACAGCACGTTGTAACCCACAGTGCGGTTTTCATAAAAAGTTTCGGTGGCGCAGCGCTGCACGTCTTGGTATTGGGGCGGGCGGCCTTGGCCTTCAATTTGGTTGCCCAGCAAAGCGCCGCCAATCAAACCAATCGCCGTGGCGGCTGCCCGGCCACTGCCGCCGCCAATGGCATTGCCCGCAGCACCCCCGGCAATCGCGCCCAGCACAGCGCCACCGCCCGTAGTGCGCGGTGCCGTGGCAATCGTTTGGTCTTGGCAGACTTGCTGCGGCACCGCCACCTGTTGCACGATGGGGGTAGAAGAAATGACGCGCGCCTGCTCCTGCGCTGTGGCCAGTCCGGCCATGCCCCACAGGCCCACCAGCAGTAGCAATCGTTTCATGAAAAGTCCTTTCAAATCCGTTCAGTCTTTTAACGTTTCAAGCGCCCCAGCAGTTGCCTTGCTGGGTGGTAAAACTGCGTAAAGAAATTTAAGCCAGCCGCTGCGCCCAGCTTGGGGCATCAAAGCCCACTGTCACGTCGATGGTAGCGCCTTGGTGCCATTCGACCACAGGGCGCTTGATGGCGCTACTGTGCTCCAGTAGCAGGGCACTGGCGCTGGCGGCATCGCAGATGCTGCTTTGTCGTACCGGATCGAGTTTGCGCCAAGTAGTGCCTTGGCGGTTGAGCAGGCGCTCCCAACCTACAGCGGCCAACCATGCTTGGAGACGCTCGGCGGGCACGCCCTGCTTTTTAAAATCGTGAAATTGATAGTCTAGGCCCTGTGCCGTCAGCCAAGCGCGGGCCTTTTTGACTGTGTCGCAGTTCGGGATACCATAGAGAATAATGTGGGTAGTACTCATGGGTGCCATCATGCGCCACTGTCGTCTGGGCGACAATAGTGGTCTGTATGCACACCAAAATCCACACCCTTGAAGGCTGGCTGGCGCATTGCGAGCGTCTGCATCCGCAATCTATCGACATGGGCCTAGAGCGCGTGCGCGAGGTCTCGCGCCGCATGGGCCTGCGCTTTGACTGTCCGGTCATCACCGTGGCGGGCACCAATGGCAAAGGCTCTACCTGCGCCATGATCGAAGCTATCGCCCTGCAAGCGGGCTGGCGCACCGGGGTGTATACCTCGCCCCACTTGGTGCATTTTGAAGAGCGCTGCCGCATCCACGGCGACATCATCCCAGCGGCTGATTTACTACCCCACTTTGAGGCGGTAGAAAACGCCCGCACGCAAAACGGCAACGAGGTCTCGCTTAGTTACTTTGAGTTCACTACGCTGGCTATTTTGCGTTTGATGAGCCACTCTTTGC
This sequence comes from Burkholderiaceae bacterium, assembly GCA_019745615.1. Taxonomy (GTDB): domain Bacteria; phylum Pseudomonadota; class Gammaproteobacteria; order Burkholderiales; family Burkholderiaceae_C; genus Simplicispira. The sequence goes on along the minus strand of JAIESZ010000116.1, from coordinate 6,792 downwards.
TCGATGTAGCTATCTTGGAGGTGGGGTTAGGTGGGCGGCTAGATGCCACCAACATCATCGATGCCGACTGCGCCGTCATCACCAGTGTGGATATTGACCATACCGAATACCTCGGCCCCGACCGCGAAACCATAGGCCGAGAAAAGGCCGGCATCATGCGCACTGGGCGGCCTGTCATCGTCAGCGACCCAGTGCCGCCCCAAAGCGTGATTGACCACGCCCGCGAAATCGGCGCTGATCTGTGGCGTTTCGGCCAAGACTTCAATTATTCTGGCGATAAGCAGCAATGGGCATGGAGCGGACGCGGACGCCGCTATGGCGGTCTGGCCTATCCAGCCTTGCGCGGTGCCAACCAACTGATGAACGCCTCCGGAGCCTTGGCAGCACTTGAAGCCCTACGCGAGCGCATTCCGGTCACAGCGCAATCGGTGCGCAATGGCCTAGCGATGGTAGAGTTGCCGGGGCGTTTTCAGATTGTGCCGGGCCAGCCCACGCTGGTGCTGGATGTGGCGCACAACCCGCATTCGGTGGCCGCTCTCACAGCCAACTTGGATGCGATGGGCTACTTCCCCACCACCCATGCCGTGTTTGGTGCGATGGCCGACAAAGACTTGGCCCCGATGCTGGCCAAAGTCGGGCCACTGATTGACCACTGGTATTTCACCGACTTGCCCACGCCGCGTGCCGACACCGCAGTGAACTTGCAGCAAAAGTGGAACGCCGTACACCTAGCCACTGGCCGGGGCCGCCAAGTCCCTACCAGCACCCATGCCAACCCACAAGCCGCATTAGAGGCTGCCGTCGCGGCAGCCGACCCCGCTGATAGAATCGTCGTCTTTGGCTCCTTCTATACGGTCGGTGCTGTGTTGCAAAATGGTACGCCCCGTTTGCAAGCCAAACATCTGGACACTTGATGTCCGCCCCGTGGTTGCTCATTCATGGCATTTTTCAAGTTTCGGTGGCCTAGTTCCTCTGCTTCTGCTCCCAGTGACACGGCAATGAGGCCCTCGCGCGCGCCCCGTGCCGAGAGCATCGAGGTCATGCGCCGCCGCGCCCGCCACCGGCTCATTGGCGCTGCGGTACTGGTGTTGCTGGGCGTCATCGGTTTTCCGATGCTGTTTGATACGCAGCCACGCCCCATCCCGGTCGATATCCCCATCGAGATGCCCGACCGCAACAAGGTGGCACCTTTGGTGGTGCCCGCCGATGGCTCCTCTGAAGGCACTACGGTCGCAGCCAACAGCACAGCTCAGGCGTCTGGGCTGGTGGATGGCGAGCAGGTGCTGTCCTCCACCCGTGGGGCTAACCCCGTGGCAGCGGCACTGCCAGCACTGCCCACCATAAGCACGCCAAACAAAGCGGCACTCAAACCAGAAGCCAAACCTGAGCCAAAACCCGAACCCAAGCCAATTCCTAAGCCTGAGCCAAAACCCGAACCCAAGCCAGTTCCTAAGCCTGAGCCGAAACCTGAGCCTAAGCCCACCAAACCTGAGCCTAAGCCAGAACCTAAACCAGCCCCCAAGCCAGAAGCCAAACCAGAACCCAAACCGGAGGCCAAGCCCCGCACTGATGATGCCGCCCGTGCCCGTGCCTTGCTAGAAGGACGTGCCTTCGAGCCACCCACGGCAGCCGCCAGCCCAGCACACGCCGATGAAGGTAAACGCTTTAGCATCCAAATCGGTGCCTTTGCTGACAGCAGCAAGGCTGTAGAAGTGCGCCAAAAACTCGAAAGCGCCGGGCTGCGGGCCTATACCCAAGTGGTCGATACCAAAGATGGCAAACGCACGCGGGTGCGGGTGGGGCCTTTTACAGGGCGCACGGATGCTGACAAAGCCGCAGGCCGTATCCGTGGTCTGGGTCTTCCCGCTTCTGTGGGTGCGTCTTAAACGCTGCCGTCATGGCCGTATTGGATTGGTGCGTACTGGCGGTGCTGCTGGCCTCTATGGCCTTGGGGGCTGGGCGCGGCTTGGTCTTTGAAGTGCTTTCCCTGCTAGCTTGGGGGGCAGCAGCTGTGCTGGCGCGCCTGTTTGCTGCGGATGCCGCAGCCTATTTGCCGTTAGGGGCCTTGCAAGGCAGCCTGCGCTACGCCGCCAGTTTTGTACTGGTATTTATTGCCGCTGCTTTTTTATGTGGCTGGGTAGCAGCCTTAGGGCGTCAGTTGGTGCAAGTGGTAGGGCTGCGGCCTGTCGATCGCACGCTGGGCGCTTTGTTTGGTGCGGTGCGTGCCGGGTTGCTGCTGATGGTAGCCACCTTGGCCGTAGAGTCGCTGCAAACGCAACGCCAGCTGCTCTGGTGGCAAGAGTCAGTCACGGCACCTTGGCTATCGATGGCCTTGCGCACCATCGCGCCGGTATTGCCGATGGAACTGCTGCAAAACCTGCCTTGGTAAAACAATCAAATCCCTGGGTGGATGGGCCAATAGCCTAGCCACAGCCTCAAAGTATGCGGGCCAACCCCGCCAACAGATGAAAGTCAATTATGTGTGGAATCGTCGGTGTCATCAGCAACGCTCCAGTCAACCAACTCATTTATGACTCCTTGCTGCTGTTGCAGCACCGGGGCCAAGATGCAGCTGGTATCGTCACGCAGCAAGAACGTAAGTTCTTTATGCACAAGGCCAAGGGCATGGTCAAAGATGTGTTTCGCACCCGAAATATGCGCGCCTTGCCAGGCAACTGTGGTTTGGGCCAAGTGCGCTACCCCACCGCAGGCAACGCCTTTAGCGAAGAAGAAGCGCAGCCCTTCTACGTCAACGCTCCGTTTGGCCTTGTTCTAGTACACAACGGCAATCTGACCAACGCCCAAGCACTGCGCTCAGAGCTGTTTACCACCGACCACCGCCACATCAACACCGAGAGCGACTCCGAAGTCTTGCTCAATGTGCTGGCCGATGAGATCGACAAAGCCACACGCGGCAAGGCGCTGGATGTGCAAGACGTGTTTGCTGCCGTGGCTGCCGTACACCGGCGCATCCGTGGCTCCTATGCTGTCATTGCCCTGATTGCAGGGCATGGCCTGTTGGCTTTCCGTGACCCCTATGGCATTCGCCCACTGTGCTTAGGCCGCAATACCGATGGCACCATCATGGTGGCCAGTGAATCTGTGGTGCTCGAAGGTTCCAGCCATGTGCTCGACCGCGATATCGCCCCCGGCGAAGCCGTGTTCATCGACTTGGAAGGCAACATCAGCACCCAGCAATGCGCACAAAACCCGCATTTGTACCCATGCATTTTTGAATTTGTCTATCTGGCACGGCCCGACTCGGTGTTCGATGGCATCTCGGTCTATCAGGCCCGCCTCAACTTGGGCGAAACACTGGCCAAGCGCGTGGTGTCTGCCGTACCGCCCAGCCAAATTGATGTCGTTATTCCGATTCCAGAATCGAGCCGCCCCAGCGCCATGCAGTTGGCACAGTTGCTAGGCCTGCCCTACCGCGAAGGCTTTGTCAAAAACCGCTATGTCGGTCGTACCTTCATCATGCCGGGGCAAGGCGTGCGCAAAAAATCGGTGCGCCAAAAGCTCAATGTCATTGGCAGCGAGTTCAAGGGCCGCAATGTGCTGCTGGTCGATGACTCCATCGTGCGTGGCACCACCAGCCGCGAAATCGTGCAAATGGCCCGCGAAGCCGGAGCCAACAAGGTCTATATGGCCAGCGCCGCGCCGCCCGTGCGCTACCCCAATGTCTATGGCATCGACATGCCCACCAGCAGCGAACTGGTGGCCCACGACCGCACCATCGATCAAATACGTGACCTCATTGGCTGCGACGCCCTGATCTACCAAGATGTCGATGCCATGAAGGAGGCCGTGCGCAGCCTACGCCCTGATCTGGATGGTTTTGACGCCTCTTGCTTTGATGGCGTGTATGTCACTGGAGACATCACCTTGGCCGATATTGAGCGCATGAACGACGAGCGCCCCAACGCACAAGAAGATGAAGAAGACACCTCACGTCTCGCCCTGCCCAATGCCCGGCATGGCTGACCGCGTTTTTCAATGGTTTGCCCTCAGGCCCTGAAAATGACTCCAGAATTACTCGCTACCCTGCACCCCGACACCCTAGCCGTGCGCCAAGCCATGCCGCGTAGCGCCTACGGTGAGCACTCCGAGGCGCTCTACCTGACCAGCAGCTTTGTCCAGCCCGACGCGGCCACGGCAGCACGCCGCTTTGCTGGCGAAGAGGAGGGCTATACCTACTCACGCACCTCCAACCCTACCGTCAGCAGCTTTGAGCGCCGTTTGGCAGCCCTAGAGGGCACCGAAAGCGCGATTGGCACCGCCAGCGGTATGTCAGCCATCTTGCTGATGTGCATGGCCCTGCTCAAAACGGGTGACCATGTCATCTGCTCGCAATCCATGTTTGGCTCCACCATCAACCTGATTGGCAAGGAGTTGGCCCGCTTTGGCGTGCAATCGAGCTTTGTCGCCCAGACTGATGCCGCCGCGTGGCAAGCCGCCCTGCGGCCCGAAACCCGGCTGATGTTTGCCGAAACCCCCACCAATCCCCTGACGGATTTGTGCGACATCCAAGCCTTGGCCGATATTGCCCATGCCGCTGGAGTCTTGCTGGCGGTAGACAACTGCTTTGCCTCTCCAGCTTTGCAGCAGCCCGCCAAACTGGGGGCTGATTTGGTCATCCACTCTGGCACCAAATTCTTAGACGGCCAAGGCCGGGTCATGGCCGGTGCCGTCTGCGGCCCCCGTGCCTTGATTGATGACAAGCTGGCCCCACTGATCCGCAGTGCGGGCATGAACCTGTCACCGTTCAATGCATGGGTGGTGCTCAAGGGCATGGAAACCCTGTCTTTGCGCGTCAAGGCGCAAAGTGCCAACGCGCTGGCGCTGGCACAGTGGCTAGAACAGCAGCCCCAAGTCACGCGGGTCTATTACCCCGGTCTGCCCTCGCATCCACAACACGATTTGGCCATGCGCCAGCAATCGGGTTTGGGCGGTGCCGTGCTCTCGTTTGATGTGCGCGCCAATAGCCCCGAAGAAGGCCGCACCCGCGCCTTCCACGTCATTGACCACACCCAAGTGTGCAGCATCACCGCCAACTTGGGCGACACCAAAACCACCATCACCCACCCCGCCAGCACCTCGCATGGCCGCCTGACTGAAGCGCAACGCCAAGCGGCAGGCTTGGGCCAAGGGCTGATCCGCGTGGCCGTGGGCCTAGAACATATTGACGATTTGAAAGCCGACCTCGCACGCGGCTTGGACACCCTGTAATGACTGAGCAAAATCTATCTACCCCCGCCCGTGTGCGTACCCGCTTTGCGCCCTCGCCCACCGGCTTTATCCACTTGGGCAATATCCGCTCGGCCCTGTACCCTTGGGCCTTCGCCCGTGCCACGGGCGGCGATTTCATCCTGCGCATTGAAGACACCGACTTAGAGCGCTCCAGCCAAGCGGCCGTCGATGTCATTCTCGAAGGCATGGACTGGTTGGGCATGAACCCCGACGAAGGCCCGTTTTACCAAATGCAGCGCATGGCGCGCTACAAAGAAGTGCTGGCCCAATTGCAAGCCGCCGGTCATGTCTACCCTTGCTACACGAGTGTGGCCGAGCTAGACGCCCTGCGCGAGCGCCAAATGGCCGCCAAAGAAAAACCCCGCTACAACGGCACATGGCGGCCAGAACCGGGCAAAGTGCTGCCCCCGGTGCCTGAAGGCGTGCAACCAGTCTTGCGCTTCAAAAACCCACAAGAAGGCGTGGTGGCTTGGGACGACAAGGTCAAGGGCCGCATTGAAATCCGCAACGACGAGCTAGACGATCTGGTCATTGCCCGCCCCGACGGCACGCCTACTTACAACTTCTGCGTGGTCGTAGACGATATGGACATGGCGATCACCCACGTCATTCGGGGCGATGACCACGTCAACAACACGCCGCGCCAGATCAATATCTTCAAAGCCTTGGGCAAAGAGCCGCCAGTCTATGCCCACCTGCCCACCGTGCTCAATGAGCAGGGCGAGAAGATGAGCAAGCGCAACGGTGCCAAGCCCGTCACGCAATACCGCGATGAAGGCTACCTGCCTGAGGCCATGATTAACTATCTGGCCCGCTTGGGCTGGAGCCACGGCGATGATGAAATTTTCAGCCGCCAACAGTTCCTAGAGTGGTTCGATCTCGACCATTTGGGCCGCAGCGCTGCCCAGTTTGACGAGGCCAAGCTGCGCTGGGTCAATGCCCAACACCTCAAGGCCATGAGCGATGAGGCACTGGCTGCTTTGGTAGCACCGCAGCTAGAAAAGCGCGGCATCGCCGCTGCCGATCTGGCCGATGGCCGCCTGCCACGCATCTGCGCCCTGTTCAAAGACCGCTGCGACACCACCGTCGCCTTGGCCGATTGGGCCTATGTCTTCTATGCAAATGCCATCAGTCCCAGCGCTGAAGAGTTGGAAAAGCACGTCACTGCCGCTATTGCCCCCGCTTTGGATGCCTTGGCTGCCGCCTTCCAGTCCTGCGATTGGGAAAAAACCGCCATTGCCGCTACCTTCAAGCAGGTACTGACGGCGCAAGGGCTTAAAATGCCGCAACTGGCCATGCCGGTACGTGTGTTGACTGTGGGCACAGCCCACACCCCTTCTGTCGATGCTGTGCTTGAACTGGTCGGAAAAGAAAAAGTTTTGGCACGTTTGCAAAAACGCTAAAAAATCGTTCTATAATTCAAGTCTCAGTTAAACAGCAGCAAACAAATGTTTGTTGCTAGATGTGGGGGTATAGCTCAGCTGGGAGAGCGCTTGCATGGCATGCAAGAGGTCAGCAGTTCGATCCTGCTTATCTCCACCA
>JAIESZ010000325.1 GCA_019745615.1 Burkholderiaceae bacterium | reverse complement strand
TGAGCCTGAGCCAACTCCCCAGCCGTGTGCGCCTGATTGATGTCGGGCCACGCGATGGCCTGCAAAACGAAAAAACCCCGGTGCCTGCCGAGGTGAAAATCGGTTTGGTGCAGCGCCTGCAAGACGCGGGCCTGCAAGAAATTGAAGTCACCAGCTTTGTCAGCCCAAAATGGGTGCCACAAATGGCCGACAACGCGCAAGTCATGGCGGGTATCCAACGCCAGCCGGGGGTGCGTTACTCGGTGCTCACGCCCAATCTACAGGGCTACCAAGCCGCGCTGGCTTCCCGGCCTGACGAAATCGTGGTGTTTGGTGCGGCCAGCGAAGCCTTCAGCCAGAAAAACATCAATTGCAGCATTGCTGAGAGCATTGAGCGCTTTGCCCCGGTGGTGCAGGCCGCGTTGGCGGCTGGCATCCGCGTGCGTGCCGCCATGAGCTGCACCGTGGGTTGCCCCTACGAAGGCGACATCGCCCCAGAGCGCGTGGCCTATTTGGCCGGGCTGCTCAAGCAGATTGGCGTGCAGCGTGTGGATGTGGCCGACACCATTGGCGTCGGCACGCCGCGCAAGGTGCAGGCAGCCATTGAGGCCACCCTGCGTCACTACCCCATCGACGATATTTCAGGCCATTTCCACGACACCTACGGCCAAGCCTTGTCCAACACCTTGGCAGCGCTGGAGCTGGGGGTGTGGAACTTCCAATCCTCGGTCGCGGGCTTGGGCGGCTGCCCCTACGCCAAGGGGGCCACCGGCAACGTGGCTACCGAAGACGTGGTGTATATGCTGCACGGCATGGGCATTGACACCGGCATTGATTTGGACAAGCTGATTGACGCCGGTAGCTATATCAGCGATTTTCTGGGGCGCAAGTCCCATTCGCGCGTGGCGGTGGCACTGCTCAACCGCCGCGTGGGCTAGATCGCGAACAGGCTCTAAATGGTGGGATGATGGCGGCCATTTTTCCGGAAAAAATATGGACGACACCACCACTCACCCACCCATTGCCGCCCGCGCTCAGTTACTGGCTGAAGCGGGTTATTTCGCCCCCAATAGCGACGAGGCCGTGCCTTCGCCTTGCATCTCGGTGTGTCGCATGAGCACTGACCAGAGCCATTGTGAGGGCTGCTTTCGTACCGTGGCAGAAATCCGCGCTTGGGCGGGTGCCGATAGCGCCGAGCGCCTAGGCATTTGGCACCAACTGGCCCAGCGTGCTGGCATAGCCTTTCCTCCTACCGCCACCCCACAGCCAGCCCAACCATGAAGCACATCACCTTTTATCTCGATTTTGTGTCACCCTATGCTTGGCTGGCTTTTGAGAAGCTGCCCCAAGTGCTAGAAGGCTTGAGCTACAGCGTCGAATACCGCCCGGTCTTGCTGGGGGCGCTGTTGCAAACGCAGGGCAATCCTGGCCCAGCGGGCATTCCGGCCAAACGTGACTGGACTTATCGCCATGTCACTTGGGTAGGCCAGCGCTTGGGTATTCCGTTGCAAATGCCAGCGTACCACCCCTTCCAGCCCTTGCCGTTGTTGCGCTTGGCACTGGCTTACAGCATGGATGGCAGCATCAACCGCTTTACAGCGGGGGCTTTTTTGCGCCATGTCTGGCAAGGCGGCCATGATGCGCTTGATCCGACCCGGCTCGAAACCTTATGCGCGTTACTGACCGAGCAACAACAAGGCACCAGCGGCCTTGATGCCAAAGACTTGCTCTGGGCCAACACCGAGGCGGCAGCGGATCGGGGCGTGTTTGGTGTGCCCGCCTTTGAGGTGGATGGCAAAATATTTTGGGGGCTAGAGAGCCTGCCCATGCTGCGCGGCTATCTGGAGGGCGATGCTTGGTTTGATAGCCATTGGCAGCAGGTAGCCCAAGTGCCTAGCGGCTTGCCACCGGCCAACACAGGAAAACCCTGATCTCCGTTGCAAGCCTTTTGCAAGCCCCGCCGGGTTGAATGGACACCATGCCCAATGCCTTCAACTTTGCTGCTTCGCCCTTTGACTGCCTTAACCCTGAAGAACAGGCGTTGGTGCGCAAGAATGTCGATATCGCCTACTTCCCTGAGGGCAAAGTAGTGCTCGATGTGGGTGCTGTGCCCACGCACCTGTTTATCCTCATCAAGGGCTATGTCACGCAGAGTGAAGGCAATGAAGTGCTGGCTACCTATGGCCCCGACGATACCTTTGATGGTCGGGGCTTGGTGGCGGGGCACGTCAGCAGTCGCTTTGTGGCCGCTGAAGAGGTGTTGGCCTACCAGCTCACCCACGAGGCCGTGAATGCGCTCATTGCCCGCAATGCTACTTTTGGCGCATTGTTGTTTTCGGACATTGGGCACAAGCTCAACACGCTGGCGCAGCGTGGCGACGAGCACGAATTGCAATCGCTCACGCTGGCGCGGGTGGATGCAGCCTACCTGCGCCCGGCCCATGCGGTGGATGCACAGACCGACATCATCTCGGTGGTGCGTTTGTTTCAGGCCCAGCGCACCAACAGCGTGCTGGTCACAGGCTTGCCCAGTGGCGAGTTGGGTATTTTTAGTGGCACCACCTTGCAGCGGGCAGTGCTTGATGGCCGTGCCTTAGAGCACATCACCGTGGGCGAGTTTGCCAGCACGCCGGTGGTTACGGTGCGCCCCAGTGACCAATTGGGTGACGCCATGGCCCTGTTGTTGCGCAGCCGGGTGCATCGCTTGGTGGTGGTGGATGAACAAGGAGACATCCACGGCATTTTGGAGGCGCTGGACATGTTCAGCTTCCTAGCCAACCACTCGCACCTGATTACCGTACAAATTGAACATGCTGAAGATTTGGCGGCACTAGAGCAGGCCGCTGCCCAAATCACCCGCTTGGTCACTTTGCTCTACCGAGGCGGCACCCGTATCCGCTTGATGGCCACCTTGGTGCAGCAGCTCAATGCCCGACTGTTTGAGCGTGCTTGGCAGATGCTGGCCCCGCCAGAGCTGGTGCGCAACAGTTGCCTGTTTGTGATGGGCAGCGAGGGCCGGGGCGAGCAACTGCTCAAAACTGACCAAGACAACGGCTTGATTTTGCGCGACGGCTACACCCCACCGGCAGACTTAGACGCCATCTGCCAGCGCTTTTCTCAGGCGTTGATCCGCTTTGGCTACCCAGAATGCCCCGGTTTTATCATGGTGAGCAATTCGGCATGGCGCGATGACGTCAGTGCCTGGGCGCAAAAAGCACGGCAATGGCTGTTGCTGCCCGATGCCGATAGCCCCATGCACTTGGCCATCTTTATGGATGCCCATGCCGTGGCCGGAGATGCCCGTTTGCTCGATGAGGTGCGCGCCCGATTGATGGAACTGGCCATCGACAACGATGCCCTGTTAGGCCGTTTTGCAGCAGTGGTGGATTCCTTTGGGCACCATGCCAGCTGGTGGAGCCGCCTGCTGGGCAACGGCCACGGCGCGCGCGGCCTCAACCTGAAAAAAGAAGGTATTTTTCCGATTGTGCATGGCGTACGCAGTTTGGCCTTGGCCCGGCGCATCGTGCAAACTAGCACTGCCGAGCGCATTACTGCACTGGTGGCCGATGGCGCGCTCAGTGCCAGCCAAGGTGCTGAACTGACAGAAAGCCTGTTCTTTTTGATGGGGCTGCGCCTGAAAGCTGGGCTGGCCGAACTGGACACCGGCCATGCCGTCAGTGGCGATGTGCTGCCTGAGCACCTGAGCAGCCTAGAGCGCGATTTGCTCAAAGACACCCTTGCTGTGGTCAAGCGCTTTAAGGTGCTGCTGCACCTGCGTTTCCGGTTGGATGCGTTATGAGCAACAATATTTCGGCCCCCCGGCGCTTGTTACAACAATGGCAGCGGCGCTGGCAGTTGCGCCAGCTCACGGACCCACAATACCGTTTCTTGTGGGAGCCGCCACCCGCCGATGAATGGGTGTCACTCGATTGTGAAACCACCGGGCTGAATGTGCGCAGCGACGAGATCATCTCTATCGGTGCGGTGCGCATTGCGGGCCAGCGCATCCTCACCAGCCAGCGCCTAGAGCTATTGGTGCGCCCCGACAAGGGTGTGTCTGCTGAGAGCGTGTGCATTCACCGCCTGCGCGAGCAAGATGTGGCTCAAGGGCTACCCTTGGCCCAAGCCATGCACGAGTTGCTGCACTTTATTGGCAGCAGGCCGCTGGTGGGCTATTTTTTAGAGTTTGATGTAGCCATGCTCAACCGGGCCATGCGCCCATTGTTGGGCACGGGCCTGCCCCAGCCACAGATTGAAGTCTCGGCGCTGTACTACGACTACAAGTTTCAGCAACTTCCGCCCTATCAGCAGCAAGAAAATGCCGACATTGATCTGCGTTTTGACACCTTGATGGCTGAGTTGCAGCTACCCCGGCGCGATGCCCACGACGCCCTCAATGACGCCGTGATGGCCGCCTTGGCTTTTATCAAGCTGCGCCAGTTGGCCGCCACTAGCTAACGCCCTGCTTTGCGCCAATGCAGCATGGCCTCTTTGCCCGCTGGTGTTAGCAGCGGCTGCAACTGACGCCAGCTCAGGGATATGCTGTCGTTGCAGGCGCGCATGGCATGGGAGTGCTGGGTGTCAAACACCAACCCTTGGGGGGTGGGGTAGGGTTGGGCCATCTCCATGTATTCAGCGTCTTCGGCGCAATCGTCTGCAGGGGTGTTGCGCGGGTCGTGCTTTTCTAGCAGTGCCCGCAAGGGGGTACGTATGGCGTCACCAGAGGGGTTGTGTTGCGGTGCTGCCGCCTTGGCACCACCTTGCAACCAGTCCCAAACCACGATGGGTGTGCCGGCGTTCAAGTTCCAAGTCAGGTACGACACCGAAGAAAAATTGTGTGCGCCCCCGCAATACACCTCCGGGGTAAAGTCGCGCAGCACCAGCGTGCTATCTGTCCAAAACAGCGGCTCTAGGGTCCTGTCCCAAGTGCTGCCGCCCATGCGCGTGCATTCGTAGTCTTGCAGGGCTTGCTCGCCCAGCCATTGGTAGGCATAGGCGTTCAAGGCCACGATGCCCGGACTATTGCCCGGCAATTGCAAGGCGCGGGCAACGGGGGTGCGCAACTCTTGGTAGGGCCGCCCTTGGTGTTGCCGGGGGTGCGATTGCACCGCATGGGCTTCTTGGATGGGGCGATAAAAGCTGGCATCACAAGCGGCATCTTCTTGTGGTGCCCCCTGCTCGGAGGTGGGTAGGCGCTGCAATTGAATGGGCAGCTTTTTGCTACTGGCTAAGTCGCGCCAAGTGCCATGCAGCCCGCCTTGGGTATCAGGCTCCAACTGCCAGTGTGCCAGCGGGCGCAGCTCAAAACTACCAGCCTCATGCACTTTTTCGGTCAGGGCAAGCTGCCCAGTGTGCAAGGCTTGGCGCAAGGCATGGGGGCTGCTGGAGGTGGCCTCTAACCACAGGCCCCGGCGCTGTTGCAGGTGGTAATACTGGGCCGCTAGGGGCGATAGGCACACCATTACGGGCTGTGTGCCAATACTGCCCTTCCAAGTGCCTTGGTACGCTAAGGGGGCAGTGGCTGGAGCAGCGATTGCCGCAGCAGTGGCTAGCAGGGTAGTAGCGGCACAAAACAAGCTGGCAGGGATACGCGCAAGCACGGCTTTCAATCGAAACTCCTTGATGAAGGCAGGCAATGTGCTGCAAGATAGCGAAAAAAAACCGGGCTACCAGACCCGGTTTTTGTAGAAGACAGGCACCAGCGCAGAACGATGGCGCCTTGGTCAGGGCCTTGGCTTAGTGGCCAGAAGCACCCGAAGCACCCAGACCGGTTTCCGAACGCACGCGCTGTGCCGGGAAGGCAGCACGTTCACGGGCGGCATTGGCGCTCTTGTCGGTGATCGAGAACAGCCAGACACCCAAGAAGCCGATGGTCATGGAGAACAGGGCAGGCGAGCTGTAGGGGAACCAAGCGGAACCCTTAGGATTGCCCAGCGTAGCTTCCCACACCGATGGCGACACCACGGTCAGGGCTACGGAGGAGATCAGACCCAAGAAGCCACCGATCACGGCGCCACGGGTGGTGCAGTCTTTCCACAGCACGGACATGAACAGCACAGGGAAGTTGGCCGAAGCAGCAATAGCGAAGGCCAGCGACACCATGAAGGCGATGTTTTGCTTTTCAAACGCAATACCCAACACCACAGCGATGATGCCCAGAGCCAGCGTAGTGATACGCGAGACCTTCAGCTCAGCGGCGCTGTCAGCGTTACCCTTCTTGATGACGGTAGCGTACAAGTCGTGCGACACAGCAGAAGCGCCCGACAAGGTCAAACCAGCGACCACAGCCAAGATGGTGGCAAAAGCCACAGCAGAGATAAAGCCGTAGAACACGTTGCCACCGACAGCCTTGGCCACCAGCACCGCAGCCATGTTGGCCGTACCAGCACCGCCATGGATCACGCCCTTGGCGACATCAGCAAACTCAGGGTTGGTCAGCACCAAGGTGATAGCGCCAAAACCGATGATGAAAATCAGCACGTAGAAGTAGCCGATCCATGTGGTAGCCCAGAACACGGACTTGCGTGCTTCTTTGGCATCAGGCACGGTAAAGAAGCGCATCAGGATGTGAGGCAGACCAGCAGTGCCGAACATCAGGGCCATACCGAAAGAGATGGCAGAGATGGGGTCTTTGATGAAGCCACCGGGGCCCATGATAGCCAAACCGATTTTGGCAGCTTCTTCAGGTGTTTTGCCAGAGTTAGCGGCAATGGCGGTACGCACTTCAACGCCCTTAGCGAACAGCGCTTCGGGGCTAAAGCCAAACTGGGCCAGCACCATGATGGCCATGAAGGTCACGCCTGCCAGCAACAGCACGGCCTTGATGATCTGCACCCAAGTGGTGGCTGTCATGCCGCCAAACAGCACGTAAATCATCATCAGAGCACCAACGATGACCACAGCCATCCAGTATTCCAAGCCGAACAGCAGCTTGATGAGCTGACCTGCACCGACCATTTGTGCGATCAGGTAGAAGGCCACCACCACCAGCGTGCCGGAGGCAGCAAAGGCGCGAATGGGGGTTTGTTGGAAGCGATAACCGGCCACGTCGGCAAAGGTGAACTTGCCCAAGTTACGCAGGCGCTCGGCCATCAGGAAGGTGATGATGGGCCAGCCCACCAAGAAGCCGATGGAGTAGATCAGGCCGTCATAGCCCGAAGCCATCACCGCAGCGGAAATACCCAAGAAAGAAGCAGCCGACATGTAGTCGCCCGCAATGGCCAAGCCATTTTGAAAACCAGTGATACCACCACCACCGGTATAGAAGTCGGCAGCAGACTTGGTCTTGGAGGCAGCCCACTTGGTGATGTAGAGCGTACCGGCCACAAAAGTGGCGAACATGATGATGGCCGTCCAGTTGGTGGCCTGTTTGGCCGCTTGGCCCACATCAGCCCCAGCGGCGTAGGCGCCCCCGGCAGCCAGCAGCGCTACCAAGGCGCCCAACAATTGTGTATGAACCTTCATTTGGAAGCGTCCTTCAGGATTTCTTGGGTCAAGCGGTCAAACTCACCGTTGGCGCGATTGACATAGTAGCCAGTGATGGCAATGGTGAAAACGATCACGCCAAAGCCGATGGGAATACCCAAAGACGTGACGCCAGCGCCGATAGGCTGGGCCAGAAAAGGCTTGTTGAAGGCAATGAGGGCGATGTAGCCGTAATAGACGACCAACATCAAAATGGTCAGGAACACGCCTAGACCGCCGCGCTTACTGCGCAACTCCAGGTACTTGGGATGGCTCTGTATTTTGTCTACCACCGGATCGCTCATCGCGTTGTCTCCTCAGGAATGGATGAAAGGCAAAGCCACAAAAACACACGGGCTTCGCGACGTTGGCCCATTCTGCAAATGCCGTCTGACCAACTCCTTACGAAAATCGCACAAAACTGTCATTTAACTATTTGATTTACTGGGGAAAACCCGTTAGTAATTACCCTAGGTTTTGCCCTGCCAAGTGGTGGCGGGCTGCGCTTGTTGGTGGTTTAAGGCACCATCAGTAGGTTTTGGGGCGTTTCCTTTTTTCTGAAAGATTCTTCATGAGCGATGGCCTGATCCGTATTCGTGGCGCTCGCCAGCACAACCTGCAAAACTTGGATCTGGACATTCGCACGGG
>JAIESZ010000129.1 GCA_019745615.1 Burkholderiaceae bacterium | reverse complement strand
ACTGGCCACGCTGGACAGCGCAGAGATCGGCAAACTGAGCACCGGCTTGGTACAAAACCTGAGCACCGCTGCCATTGTGGCGCTGGGCACCGAACAGATTGCCGGTCTGAGCACCGCCCAACTGGCCGCATGGACCAGCTCGGCCCAAATCCGGGCGCTAGAGACACGCGACTTGGCACAACTGAGCACCGCCCAGATCAAAGCCTTCTCCAGCACACAGATCGAATACCTCAGCTCGGCCCAACTGGCCGCCCTCAGCGCCGCCGCCGCCGGGGCCTTGGGCACCGGCACCATTGCCGCCATGGGCAGCGCCGACATCCGCGCCCTGACCACCACCCAGATACAGGCCCTGGGCACCGCGCAAATCAAAGCCCTGAGCAGCGAACAGGTGCAATGGCTAGAGACCGGTGACATCGCCGTGTTGAGCAGTGCGCAAGTGCAAGCCTTGGACACGGCGGACATTGCCGCCCTCGGTACCGCACAGATCGTGGCACTGGGCACCGACCAAACCAAAGCCCTGACCACCGCGCAAATCCAAGCCCTGAGCAGCCGCAGCCTGCAAGCGCTCGAAAGCCGCGACTTTGCCGTGCTCACCAGCGCCCAATTGGCCGCCCTGAGCGCCGCCCAAGGCGCGGGCCTGACCACCGCCCAACTGGCCACGCTGGACAGCGCAGAGATCGGCAAACTGAGCACCGGCTTGGTACAAAACCTGAGCACCGCTGCCATTGTGGCGCTGGGCACCGAACAGATTGCCGGTCTGAGCACCGCCCAACTGGCCGCATGGACCAGCTCGGCCCAAATCCGGGCGCTAGAGACACGCGACTTGGCACAACTGAGCACCGCCCAGATCAAAGCCTTCTCCAGCACACAGATCGAATACCTCAGCTCGGCCCAACTGGCCGCCCTCAGCGCCGCCGCCGCCGGGGCCTTGGGCACCGGCACCATTGCCGCCATGGGCAGCGCCGACATCCGCGCCCTGACCACCACCCAGATACAGGCCCTGGGCACCGCGCAAATCAAAGCCCTGAGCAGCGAACAGGTGCAATGGCTAGAGACCGGTGACATCGCCGTGTTGAGCAGTGCGCAAGTGCAGGCCTTGGACACGGCGGATATTGCCGCCCTCGGTACCGCACAGATCGTGGCGCTGGGCACCGACCAAACCAAAGCCCTGACCACCGCGCAAATCCAAGCCCTGAGCAGCCTCAGCCTGCAAGCGCTCGAAAGCCGCGACTTTGCCGTGCTCACCAGCGCCCAATTGGCCGCCCTGACCGCCGCCCAAGGTGCTGGCCTGACCACCGCCCAACTGGCCACGCTGGACAGCGCAGAGATCGGCAAACTGAGCACCGGCTTGGTACAAAACCTGAGCACCGCTGCCATTGTGGCGCTGGGCACCGAACAGATTGCCGGTCTGAGCACCGCCCAACTGGCCGCATGGACCAGCTCGGCCCAAATCCGGGCGCTAGAGACACGTGACTTGGCACAACTGAGTTCAGTGCAAATCAAGGCTCTGTCAACCACACAAATCGAAAGCCTGAGTACTGCACAGATAGCCGGTCTAACCAGTGACCAAACCAATGCTTTGACCACAGCCCAGCTCAAAACACTGAGCAGTGCACAAATCCGGGCGTTAGACACCCAAGATTTCGCGGCCCTGAGCACGGCACAACTGGTTGCACTGGATGGAACACATGCCGCAGGCTTGAGCACCGGCCAATTTGCAACGCTGGATACGGCTGAAATCAGCAAGCTCACCACCGCTTTCGTTCAAGGACTCAATACCTCCGCGATCAAGGCACTCACGCCAGCCCAAGTTCCAGGCCTGACCACCGCACAGATCCACAATTTGGATACAGCCCAAGTCAGCAGTCTGACCACCGCTGCCATTGCAGCCTTCAGCATGGCCCAAGCGGCAGCCATCAGTACCGCTGGCATGTCTGCACTGCAGACTCAGGCCTTGTCAACACCCTTGGCCTCGCCCATCGTTTTGGATTTGAATGGCGATGGCGTGCGTACTGTCTCTGTCGCAGAAGGCGTACAGTTTGCTTTGGGTGCAGATGGTCTGTTGCGCCAAACAGGCTGGGTCTCGTCCGGTGATGGCCTGTTGGTACGCGACCTCAATGGTGATGGCGTCATCAACAATGGGCGCGAGCTGTTTGGCACTGCCACTGAACTCAGTCCGGGTGTAACGGCTGTCGATGGTTTTGCAGCCCTGCGCACCCTCGATAGCAACGGTGATGGCAGCATCACCTCCGCCGATACCGCCTTCTCTGAGCTGGCTGTCTGGAAGGATGTGGATGGCAATGGTCTGACAGGTGCCGGTGAACTGGTCAGCCTAAGCGAAGCTGGTGTCGCTGCACTGCATTTGGATGCCACCGCATCCACGGCTACAGACAATGGCAACCTGTTGGGCTTGGTCTCATCGTACGAAACCACCAATGGCACCCAGCGCGACTTGGTCGATGTCTGGTTCCGCCAAGGTGATATCGCCACAGATCCACTGCGCAGTGCGGTCAGTGACCTGACCGAATCCTTGGGCAGCTATCTCGAAAGCGGTGGTGCAATAGCAACCGCAGCGGCACAAGGCTTGTATGAGCAAGGCAACACGCCAGCGTCCGCCTTGGCTGGAGCCAGTGTTACCAACACAGCGCCTACTACCTCTTCGCTGCTAACGCCACTGTCTGACTACTATCGCGGCTCTACTGGTGGTGCTTCTGGCACAGAGGCCAGCACCAATCTGGTCGGACTGCTGACCGGTTCTGGGGCACAGACTCTGACGTTGCCATCGGTGCCATTGGCATCCATCGACACGGTCAAGGTCAAATAGGCCGACCATTGATCAGCAACCAGCCACATCTATTGGCTGGTTGACCACGGGCTGTGCCTTCATCGGGACAGCCCGTTTTTTTTGTTATTCTTACTCCCTATGCCTGTATCTTCACTCTCTCTACACGATCTGATGGCACAGGCCGACGCCTTACAACAGCAAGGCTTGGTGGATCAGGCCATTGCCCTGTACCAGCACTGGCTCACTGCACACCATCACAACCCCTTGCGGCTGGTAGCTTGGTTTAACATAGGCGTGCTACTGGCAGGAGTTGGACGTGCCGCAGAATCTCAGGCGGCATACCAAGAAGCACTGCAACTGAACCCCCAGTTTTTCCAAGCCCGTCTCAATTTAGGGCACCAACTGGAAACCCAAGGGGCCGTAGATGACGCCATAGCACAGTGGCGTATGGTGCTAGAAGCGCTGGAACAAACCGACAACCCCGACAAAGCGCTACAGCTACATGCGTTGAATAACCTAGGGCGGGTATTGGAATCGCAGCGCCGCTTAAATGAAGCGGAAGCCTACTTGCTGCGCAGCTTACAAGTCGATCCAGAACAATCGGCACCGCTGCAACATTACATCCACATCCGGCAAAAGCAATGTGCTTGGCCGGTATACCAACGGCTAGAACTCCTCACACTCAACCAGCAACTGCTCTCAACCTCCTCGTTGGCCTGCTTGGCACTGCATGATGATCCTGCATTGCAACTCATGACCTCCAGAGAGTTTGTCCATGCCAAAGTACAACCGGCAGCACCACGTCGTCCAGCACGGCAGCGGGCACCCGGTGAGCGCATCCGCATTGGCTACTTGTCGGGTGATTTGTGCATGCACGCCGTAGGCTTGCTGACGGTAGAACTGTTTGAACTGCATGATCGCCAGCAGTTTGAGGTGTTCGGATTTTGCTGGTCTCGCGAGGACGGCTCACCATTGCGGGCGCGCATCATTCGCGCTTTTGACCACCATATCCGCATTGGTCATCTAGACGATACCCGTGCCGCAGAATTGATTGCCAGCTGTGGCATCGACATCTTGGTGGATTTGCAGGGCCTGACTTCGGGCGCGCGCCCCAACATTCTGGCCCAACGTCCAGCGCCCATACAAATCAGCTACCTAGGATTGCCAGCCACCTGCGGTATGCCCGCCATTGATTACATCCTTGCCGACCCATTCGTGTTCCCGCCAGAGCTTGAGCCTTTCATGACCGAAAAGCCCTTGCGGGTGCCACGCTGCTACCAAGTCAGTGACCGCCAACGCAGCGTCGGGCCAGCCCTGAGCCGGGCCGATTGTGGCCTGCCCGAAGACAAGCTGATCTTTGCGTCATTCAACAATAACTATAAATTTACGCAAGAGCAGGTGGCCGTTTGGATGCGTATCTTGCAGCGGGTGCCCCATAGCGTTTTATGGCTTCTCGCCGACAACCAATGGGTTGAGAAAAATATCAAAGAACAGGCCCGCATCCACGGACTTGATGCAGCAAGAATCATTTTTTCAGGGCGGGCCATGCCACAAGAATATATGGCCCGACTGCAACTGCCAGACTTGTTTCTGGATACTTTCCCATACAACGCTGGCACTACAGCCAATGATATTTTGTGGATGGGAACACCCATTTTAACTTATGCTGGGCGCTCTTATATTTCACGCATGTGTGGCAGCTTATTAACTGCAGTAGGACTACCAGATTTAATCACTTACAGCCTGATCGATTACGAAGAGAAAGCTGTACAACTGGGCACAAACCCACGCAGACTGGCAAGCTATCGGCGTTATCTTAACGAGTTCCGCCAGCAAAGTGATTTATTTGACGTACCACAGCTGGTCAAAGACATAGAGCAAGCCTTTCTTTCCAAGGTTCAGTCATGATAGAAATTGTAAGTGCTACCCGGTGGTCAGAAGAAGATTTCTGGAAAAACTCGGCACTTGGAATATCTTTAAGCCGGTTGCTTTTCGATCAACGGCTAAAACATTGGATTGCCTTTGAAAACAAAAAAGGCTTACCAGAAATATTTAACCAACGCATTCATGCAGAAAATGACATAGAGATTATCGTTTTCATCCATGATGATGTGTGGATCGACGATTTTTTTCTCGCAGACCGCATCCTCGATGCAGTCAAATCGTATGATGTTTTTGGTGTGGTTGGCAACAAAAACAGAAAACATCTGCAACCATCTTGGGCCTTTATCAATACTTCCGGCACTTGGGATATCCAAGAGAATCTGAGTGGGGCTGTCGCCCACGGAGATATACCTTTTGGCAAGGTAGGTTATTTTGGCCCATCTCCCGCCGAGTGTGATTTATTAGATGGGGTGCTGATAGCAGTCAGCAAGCCAAGCCTCAAAAGAACACAAGTTCAGTTTGACGAAATTTTTGATTTCCACTTTTATGATGTAGATTTTTGTATTGCTGCACAACAGCAAGGATTAAAAATTGGAACCTGGCCGCTTGCCATCACCCACCAAAGCACTGGAGGATATGGTGTCAGTTGGCTCAATGCGTACCAGACCTTTTGTGACAAATGGGGCACCACTCTGCCAGAATCTGGCCATGCTGGTCAAAAAATTTCTTTAGTACAAGACATGAAACAAACACCCGCCCACAACCTCATTAACAACGAGTTAATGGCTATGATTCCTGCGGGAACACGTCGTATTGTCGATGTTGGCTGCATGCACGGTCAAATGGCCCTTGTTTATAAAAATATCAACCCTACCGTTCACTACACTGGTATTGATATAGATAAAGACTATGCGGAGGTAGCAAAGCAGCATTGTGACAATGCCTTCGCAGCAGATATTGAAAAATTAACCCCCTCAGAATGGGATCAATTATTCCCCTCAGATTGTTGGATTTTTGGGGACTGCCTAGAACATCTACGTGATCCTTGGGCCATCTTGAAAAAAATCAGAAGTTGTATCGATTCTGATGGATGTGTGTTGGTGTGTATCCCTAATGCCCAACATTGGGGCGTGCAAATGCGTTTGCTATCAGGGCAGTTTTATTATGAAGATAGCGGCCTGCTGGATAGAACCCATCTGCGCTGGTTCACCAGAGAGACCATGTTAGCGATGTTTCAGACAACGGGTTGGGCCGTCGCGGCTGGTCTGACCAGAACGTTAGGGCCTTTCTCTGGGCAAGAACCAGCTCTACAAGGCATACGTGCTTTTGCCACTGCCTGTGGCCTAGATCCTGAAATGGCTGTGGCAGATGCTTTGCCGTTTCAATACATGTTTAAATTGGTTCCTGCATAATTATTAGGCATTGCAATGAAGCAAACCCCTGCACATGATACGGTCAATTATGATTTATTGAACCTCATCCCTGTTACTGCACGCAGGATTGTCGAAGTAGGCTGTATGCATGGGCAAATGGCCAGAGAGTATCTTCCCCGCAATCCTACTGCAAATTATGTCGGTATAGATATTGATCCAGATTATGCCAAAGTAGCAGAGCAATTCTGTACACAAGCCTTTTCAGGAGATATTGAATCGATCAATTCAGAAAAATTTAGCCAACTATTTCCCAGTGATTGTTGGATCTTTGGCGACTGCTTGGAGCATTTGCGGGATCCGTGGTCTCTGTTAAAAAATATCAGAGCCAGTATCGATCAAGATGGTTGCTTATTGGCCTGCATTCCGAATGCACAGCATTGGAGTGTGCAATGGCGTTTACTGTCTGGAAAATTTCACTATGAAGACAGTGGCTTGATGGATAAAACCCACTTGCGCTGGTTAACCCGCACTACTATGGTAGATATGTTCACCTCTACCGGCTGGAGAATAGAAAATTTATTTGATCGTATTCCGAATGAAATTCCTCTTCAGGCTTTTGCTCTCAAGGGACTAGAAGATTTTGCAAAAATCTGCGGATTCGATGTGAATAAAGCCAAGCACGATGCTATGCCCATTCAGTACATTTTTAAAGTAGTTCCGGCTTAAATCAGGAATTAAAAACGGTGTTCCGGATATGAGAATAGGCATCTATATATTCTGAAAACCCTTGCTCTTTAAAAGCCATCTTAAGTGCATCACTGACGATGGCCTCTTGCCGAAATTGGCTCAACTTAGTGCCAGACCATGCAAATCCAAAAGGATCTTTGGTCTTGGTTCGCCATTTTTTCTGCATAGTCAAAATCAATGAAGCAATTCCCTCCATGATGAATATTTTACGTTGTGCATTGGGATAGTTGGTTGCTTGTGTGAGCTTGGCTTTGAGTGGGCTGTCCGCACCCTCACAGATAGAAAAAAGCTGCTCATTAATGATTAACCATTGACGCCAGAAATCGGCTTTCGCAACAAAATAGTTGGAAAAAACAATTTCTCTAGAATCCATAATAATAGCTCTAAGATTGACGTTTATTCCTATAGTGGCTAAAAACTCCTCACAGGCATCAATTTTTCCGGGGTTAAATATTTCACCACCTTCAAACACATTGATAAAAAAAGCACCGATGTCTGGCTGGGGTGAAAAAAGAAAAACATCGGCATCATCACTGTTGTCACTCACAAAATTGATGACATCCGTATAACTCAGCCCTGTTTTCTGAGAAAATTTTGGAGAAAAGAACCCATAAAATGCATTGTCATCGAGTGGCTGATTGAGCAAAAAATGACGGATCGGCCAATATTCAAACCAATCGGGGCGTTCATTCTTCAAATTATTCAATACAGGAAACCCCGCAGGGGCCTGCTGCAAAGTTTCAGGAGAATATGCAATATGATGAAGATGAATTTGAGGTTTCATTGAAATAGGCAACTCGGTAAAATATATTTTAGGGTTCCCGCATGGCCTCATCCAGCCCTCGCATCACCGGATACATCACATACGACATCACCGTGCGCTTGCCCACCACAATTTCTGCACTGAGTGACATACCAGGAATCAAAGGCGCATTGCGCGGCAGATTGCGCAATTCGTTCTGTTGCAATACGGCCCGGCCCAAATAGTAAGGGGCATTGGCCTGACCGCTCAGGCTGTCTTTGGTAAAAGCATCCTGCCCCAACCGCTCCAATTCACCCTTAATCAGGCCATGTTTCTGGAATGGAAAGGCATCAATTTTCAGCCGCACGGGGTCGTGCAGTTTGACGTAGCCTACATCTTGCGCGGCAATCTGCATTTCTGCTTGCAGGGTCTCACCCAA